>DXLD01000030.1:562-13283 GCA_019414935.1 Streptococcus sp. | reverse complement strand
CTAAACGCGGCGGACTGTAAATCCGCTCCTTCGGGTTCGGGGGTTCGAATCCCTCCCCTTCCATTTTACGGGCATAGTTTAAAGGTAGAACTAAGGTCTCCAAAACCTTCAGTGTGGGTTCAATTCCTACTGCCCGTGTTAATAGAATTATGGCGGGTGTGGTGAAGTGGTTAACACACCAGATTGTGGCTCTGGCATGCGTGGGTTCGATCCCCATCACTCGCCTATTTTATATTATTGGGGTATAGCCAAGCGGTAAGGCAAGGGACTTTGACTCCCTCATGCGTTGGTTCGAATCCAGCTACCCCAGTTATACTTTGCCGGCGTGGCGGAATTGGCAGACGCGCTGGACTCAAAATCCAGTGTCCGCAAGGACGTGCCGGTTCGACCCCGGCCGCCGGTATAGTAATAAAGACAAGGTTTTCGGACCTTGTCTTTTTTTTCTCTGTTTTTGTTGAGTTACCAATTTTTTCCATTTTAAAATAAATCGTCAAGTTTATTAGCCAATGTTTTCTGTTTGCTAGGGTACAAATGAGAATATGTATCAATTGTTGTTGTAATAGATGCGTGTCCTAATCTTTCTTTGACAACAAGGTAATCCTCTCCTTGATTTATTAGTAATGATGCGTGAGAGTGTCTCAAATCATGAATTCTTATTTTCTTTAAATCTTTATCCCTTTCTAGTATTTGCTTAAACTTTTTATCAATCATATTTTTCGTAATTGTTATTGGTGTACTCTGTATTATTTGTAGTTCGTCTGTATTTTTCGTAAATTCCTCAAGTTTTTCTTTTTGTTTTACTTTCCAATCTTTTAGCATTTCTGCTAATTTCTGATTTATTGTTATATTTCTAGTTCCTGATCGTGTTTTTGTTGTATTAATGTAGCTTGTATTATTGACAAAGTATACCGTTTTGGTAACGTATATTGTATTTGTTAAAAGATTTATATCATTCCAGTTCAATGCGATGATTTCTCCCATTCTCATTCCAATAAAGAAAGCAATTACGAAAAACAGGTCATAGCTTGTTTCATCATCTTGAATAAGTTCTCTAAATCTCGTGAATTCTTCTATACTCCAAAATTTGATATTAGGCTTCCTAATTGGTAATTTTCTCAGATTCTCAACAGGATTTTTATCAATAAGGGATTTTCTTATACCAGTGTCAAAAATTTTTTTAAGTAGAATTAGAAGTTTATTAATTGTATTATAACTTAAAGTTTCATTTTCATTTTGTTTTTTAGGTTTTGTTTTTAGGTATTCACGAAATTCGAATATATGGTCATACGTTAATTTATTTAAATTTGTATTTTTAAAATATGGTTTAATATGACGCTCATAATTGTTTCTTTGTGTACTTGTATAGCTTATTTTTCTGCCATTTTTCAAATCGTCTTCTTCAAGCAACTGGAATAACATATCTGTTGTTACTACAAAGTCAAATTGTTTTTCTTTTAATTCTACAACTCGAATATGTTGTTCTAGTTCTAGTGCTTCCTTTTTAGATTTTAATCCTTTTCGAATGATACGTATTCTTTTTTGTGTGACTGGGTGGAAACCATTAGAAACATCAACGGTCCATTTACCACTTTTAGTTTTACGAATAGTCATTCATTATGCTTCTTTCTGGAGTTCAATTCCTAGTAGTTCTTCAGCGACATTGGCTGGAATTGTACCAATCCGTTTGTTATCGTAGATATTAAAACCACGATTCACTAATAGTAATTTGCCAGTATGGATAATCTTTCTTGCAGTTCCTGGAGCAAATCCAAGTTCGATAAGGTCATCTTTTGTTACAGTTTTAATCATGTGATCTCCTTTTCTAATTAGATTAAGTAAGGGGAGGATTAACTCCCCTTGTCTTTTACTTATTTTTGTTTTACATCTACTAAATGGATAGCATCCGCCTTGTAATACATTGTCGTGCTAATCATAGTAGCTTGTAAATTGTCAAATGTAACTGGTACTTCATCCATTGCTTGGATATAGTCATTATCAACCAAGGCATCTGGATTGTCTACTGAGACTTGGGTTGATTTCTTTTTGAATTGTCCATCCTTGATTGTTACATTGTATTTCCAACCAATGATTTTATCGGTATTAAAACGTCTTTCACTACCATCTCGGTTTTTGATAATTTCTCCGTTTGCATCTGCTCGGACTTCCGTTTCAAATTTTGGAATGACTTCATCCAATTCAAATTTTGTTCCAATGTTATTAAAATTCCAGTCATTTTGTGAGAGCATTTTTGCCATATTTAATTTCTCCTTTTGATATTTTCTTTGATTGTAGGGATTAAATCTTCTCTTTTAAAGAGAATTGCCCTTTCTATTAATCCACTTGCTAAATCTGGTGGATATTCCATATTGTTGAGTGCGAGATAGTTAGATTTCTCATACTCATGCAGTAAGTTATTGTCGTATAGAAATTTATACGCTTTTAGAATAGCTCCAGAACCTTTATAGGTAAACCATTCTAATTTTTGTTCTAGTTCTGTTTTTGGTTTTGAAATAATGATAGAGACAGGTTTTGAGTGACCTAAAAACTTTTCCCAAGATCTCAAAGGTTTTGAGAAGTGATTATCACTATAGAACCTCACTTTTTCTTTGAGATATCCCTTGGTAAAGTTGAGAAGATCTATTTCTGAATGCAACCATTCTTGAATGAAATAGTGAGCTTTTTCTTTCCTAAGTTCTAACTCAGTTCTTATCCAATTTTCTATGTACCGCTTGCTGATGCCGAGCTTCTCAGCTCGTTCTAAGCGTTTATCATAAATTCTAAGTCTTTCATCATCATTGGGTTTTCTCAAATATAAGGTTTGGCCGATTGTTTCATCTCCGTAGGTATTGTAGTAGGTGCTTTTTCCATATATAAAGCGTTTCTTCTGACAAATCTTTAGAAGCTGATTAGGAGTGAAATAGGGTGTTTCATTAAAATCATCTATTGCAATATCAATTCGTCTTACTGAAAATTGATTGTAATTGTAGTAGAGGTTGTTCAGAAACTGTCTTTCGGACAGACTATTTGGATCTAATACCATATCTCTAAAGAACTCGAGTGCCTGTCCTGACATGACAAGCATGTAGGACGACTCTTTCGCTCCATAGTAGATACGGATATTCCCATAATGAAACTGGCTATCATAGTTATAGTATTTCAGGCTCCCTTTATTCTCAATAAATAGGTTATAGTCAAGAAATAGAATATCTTCGATTATTTCTCTTGGCGAAAATTCAGTCTTATCAAACTGAATTTGAATCCAGTCAAATACAGAACGTAAATGTTCATTTTTTGCCATAGATTTTGATTCAACTTTTTGCCTAATTTTGCCACCCTTAAAATCTCCGAAACCCTTGGAAATACTGATTTCTTTCGATGGTACACCTAACTTGCAGAGGGTGGTGTTACTACACACCCTATCGGTCAAAAATGGTCCGTCCGCATCTACGCTCTTTTTCGGCTTTCTGCCTCATGGCTCAGCCGAAAACTCGCTATTAGCCGAACCTATTTTTTGACCTCTTCTGAACAAACCCTAGTAAGCCGGTTTGCATCGACTCTTCAATATCTTGGATTTTCTTTTTTAGACTGGCATTCTCATTTTTTATCAGTCGTATTTCTCGCTTAAATTCCTGTTTTAAGGCGCTCAGTTCATCGTAGAGCTCATCTATTACTTGGTTTAGGGATTCGTGCTCATTGTCTGCTAGGCTCCCAAATACGGCTTGTATAGCCTCTTTTAGACCTATTTCAAGTTTTAGGTTAGCTAACTTTTGAAATTGTCTAAGGTCTTCGTTTGTAAAGTCATAGGCAACTGTATAACTTAATTGATGAGTTCTTGGATTTCTACTGATAGGAATTTTAATTTTTTTAAATTCCTTGCCACTTATCTCTTTAATCAGTTGAATCCAATTTTTAAGAGTAGAGGTAGAGTTTAGGCCAGAAATTTGATTGACTAACTCTTTATTGGTCATCTTTTTGTGAAACCTCCGAAATTTTCTTGTGCAACTGAAGAGTTTTCTGTGGTATAATTGTTACATAATATGTTTTGATCTTGGAACGAACGGCACATTTGTTTCAAGATTTTTTTTATTTTGTCGAATCCTACCTCCTTTATTAAAATTTTTTAAATCGACTACTAGTTACATACGCTTTTACCTCCTTTTATGCTATAATATTCTCAATGGAATATTTAATCTCAAAATAAATATTCCTTATGGAATAATTCTATTTTATACCGTTTAGAATATTTTGTCAAGCCAAAATATACGAATAAGAATATCTATAGGAGAATTATGTATACAGAGGATTATAAATTTTCAGAGAGGTTAAAAACTCTCAGAAAATCAAAAAAGTTAACTCAAGTACAAATATCGGAATTAATTGGAGTTCAACAAGGGACATATTCTCGGTGGGAGAATGGAACGTTAGAACCAGGATTAGAATTCGTTGTGAAATTAGCAAATATCTTTGGGACTACTACAGATTATTTGCTGGGACAAAAACCTTATTCAATTATCAGTAGTTTACCTCTAGAACAATTAGATCTTACCAATATTGCAAACTTTTCAAAGGATGAGTTTGATATTTTGAAACATTCAATAGCAGTTTCGGTGGCAAGAAATAAAATAAAGGCAACAGAACTAAAAGATAGAGTTATAGAAAAAAATCAGTTGTCAGAAAAAGATGCAGAACTTTTGAATAAGATTTTTGAAGAAGTTAAAACTTATTGGGAAAATTAGGAGGACGCTAGTCTTCAAAATTCCCTCCCAAAATGTGTCCAAAATATTGACAGAATTCTAGCTTTTCATTATAGTTCTTATGGAACTTTTTTTCTACAACAAAATAGGCTCCATAATATCCATAGGGGATTTACCCACTACAAATAGTATAGAGCCGGTTTTATTAATGTCCTGCATTTCCTAATAAGTTAACCATGACAACACCAATGATAATCAAAATTAAACCGATAATGCTATAAACATTTAGTGTTTCTTTGAAAATCATTACTGCGATAGAGGCTGTCAAAACTAAACCGACAGCTGACCATGTTGCATAAGCTATTCCTAAAGGAATTTTTTGCATTGCTAGTGAGAGGAAATAGAAACAAACGCCATAGCTAAGTAGGGCAGAAACGGTTGGAATAGGCTTTGTAAAACCGTCTGATAATTTCAAAAGGTTAGTTCCCAATATCTCTCCTACAATGGCGATAAAAAGATAAAAGTATGACATGTCTTTAACCTCCTATATGTCATGTTTTTGCTCTAAGAGCTATTATAGCTATCCGTTTTTTATAAATCTTGGCACAAGTCATGAGAATTTGTAGTAAAACTGTGGCAGACACTTTTTCAGAACCAATAGCTGATAAGTTTATTATATCATAAGATAAATTTTAAAAAAAGTCTTGATTTATTTCAATGTCTTGCGTGGTCTCGATTTTACTGGTAAAATTACTTTTAAGAACTTTAAAAAAGAGGTTTCTATATTTGACAAAACAATGACTTGTTGTCCCGAATGTGGGCATCCTTTGGAGAAAAAATTTTTAAAAGATGAGGGAGATATTCCTTATTGTTCACAATGTGCGAGTTTTCGTTTTCCAGTCTTTAATACAGCAATTAGTGCGATTTTATTTAATGAAAAACATGATAAGATTCTCTTGATTAAGCAATATGACATGGCTGAGCATATTTTGCTAGCTGGTTATGTGTCTAATGATATTCACAACCAATTTCTACAATCATTAAAGGCAATTAATTTAGCCTCTCTTATTACGGATATGGGTAATAAAATTGCACAAAACTAGTCCAAAACTCTTTTTAATAAGGAGTATACTTTCTAGCATTTTATAGTTACTAAAAAGTATCTAAACTTTGGAAGTGATACTAAGTTTTAAAAAATATTATGGAAAAAAAGCTTATAAAATCAATATTTCTGAGATTTAAAACTAATAATATTAGACTCAAAATCCAGTGTCCGCAAGGACGTGCCGGTTCGACCCCGGCCGCCGGTATAGTATAGCGTTAGGAACGTAGTTAATCTTCGTTCCTTTTTTATATTATTTTTGCTATAATAATAGTTATTCAAATTTTATTTAGATTATGAAAGTGTAGGGAAGTATGTCTCGTTCTATCGATTTATTAAAACATCGGTATTTGAAAAATATTAAAGAAAACCCTGAATTGTTTGTTGGGATTGAGCTGGAATATCCTGTTGTAAACTTGGAAGGGGATGCTACAGATGTTGAAGTTATCAAACACTTATTCCGATATTTAGTTTCTGCTTTGGATTTTACTGTCGAAAAGGTAGATGATTTTGGAACTCCTATTCAGTTAGTGGACCCAGTAAGTCAGGATACTATTTTATTTGAAGTTTCCTATACTACAATTGAGTTTGCATTTGGTAAGGCTGAAACGATACAAGAAGTTGAAGAACGTTTTAATATTTATATGGAGGCAATCCAGAAGAAGTTAGCTGAATCAAATCATGCTATTGTTGGCTGTGGTATCCATCCCAACTGGGATAAAAATGAGAATTGTCCAGTGGCTTATTCACGGTATCGCATGCTGATGGACTATTTGAATTTGAGTAGAAATGTGACTAAATCAGACATGCATCATTTCCCTGAATATGGCGCTTTTATCTGTGGGAGTCAGGTACAGTTGGATGTTTCAAAGTCTAACTACTTACGGGTGATTAATGCTTTTACTCAAATTGAAGCGGCTAAGGCTTATTTATTTCCAAACTCTGAGTTTTCGGGAGCAGATTGGGATACGAAAATTTCAAGGGATATTTTCTGGGAAGAATCGATGCATGGTATCTATCCAGAAAATGTCGGGGTCAATGCTAGACTCTTTAAAGATGAGGATGATTTTTTTGATTATCTAGATCATTCTGCAATTTTTACTGCGGAACGCGATGGGCAAACCTATTATTTTTATCCGATTCAGGCAAGGGACTATTTGGCTACAACTGAAATCCAAGCATATGCTCTTAATGGGGATGAGATTCTTATTTACCCTCAAGAGAAGGATTTTGAAACTCATCGTAGTTATCAGTACCAAGACTTAACGACTCGAGGAACAGTTGAGTTTCGTAGTGTGTGTACTCAGCCTCTAGAGAGAACCTTCGCTTCTGCAGCTTTTCACTTAGGATTGTTGGTTAATTTAGATAAGTTAGAAGCTTACTTAGAAACAGCGCCTTTCTTTAAAGAATTTGGGCGAAATTATAAGTTTTTAAGACGACAATTTTCTAAGAAGAAGCTTACAGATGAGGAAGAGACTGCGATTATTGAAATTTCCAAAGACTTACTCCTGCTAGCTGAGGAAGGACTGGAGATGAGAAATAAGCAAGAAATGACCTACTTACAGCCTTTGAAAGAAGAATTGAGCCTATAATTTCTCTTATAAAAGGAGAATTTTCTGAAAAATCATGATATAATGGATGAGACTATAGATAAAGGATAGAGAGTAATGACATTAGTTTATCAATCAACGCGTGATGCCAACAATACAGTAACTGCTAGCCAAGCTATTTTGCAAGGTTTGGCGACGGATGGTGGTTTATTTACACCGCTTACTTATCCAAAGGTAGATTTGGACTTTGACAAATTGAAATATGCTTCTTATCAGGAAGTTGCTAAGATTGTTTTGTCAGCATTTTTAGATGACTTTACAGCTGAAGAGTTGGACTACTGTATCAACAATGCCTACGATAGCAAGTTTGATACTCCAGCTATCGCACCATTAGTGAAATTAGACGGCCAATACAATTTGGAACTGTTCCATGGTTCAACAATTGCTTTTAAGGATATGGCCTTGTCTATTTTGCCATACTTTATGACAACAGCTGCTAAGAAGCATGGTTTGGAGAACAAGATTGTCATCTTAACAGCGACATCTGGTGATACTGGGAAAGCTGCTATGGCAGGGTTTGCGGATGTGCCTGGAACTGAGATTATCGTCTTTTATCCAAAGGATGGTGTCAGCAAGGTTCAAGAGTTGCAAATGACTACTCAGACTGGTGATAATACTCATGTTATCGCTATTGATGGTAACTTTGATGATGCTCAAACAAATGTGAAGCATATGTTTAACGATGTAGCCCTTCGTGAAAAGTTGGCTACCAATAAACTGCAATTTTCATCTGCCAACTCTATGAATATCGGTCGTTTGGTGCCACAGATTGTTTATTATGTTTATGCCTATGCTCAGTTGGTTAAGACTGGTGAGATTGTGGCTGGTGATAAGGTCAACTTCACAGTACCAACAGGAAATTTTGGAAATATCTTGGCTGCCTTTTATGCTAAGCAAATTGGTCTACCAGTTGGCAAATTAATCTGTGCTTCAAATGACAACAATGTTTTGACAGACTTTTTCAAGACACGTGTTTACGACAAGAAACGTGAGTTTAAAGTGACTACTAGTCCATCTATGGATATTTTGGTATCTTCAAACTTGGAGCGTTTGATTTTCCATCTTTTAGGTAATGATGCGGTTAAAACAGCTGAACTCATGAATGCCTTGAACAAGCAAGGACAATATGAGTTGACAGACTTTGATGCAGAGATTTTGGACCTCTTTGCAGCTGAATATGCGACTGAGGAAGAAACGGCAGCAGAAATCAAGCGTATTTATGAGGCAGATTCTTATATCGAGGATCCACATACGGCGGTTGCCTCGGCAGTTTATAAGAAATACCAAGCGGCTACTGGAGATGTAACTAAGACAGTGATTGCTTCAACAGCTAGTCCATACAAGTTCCCAGTAGTTGCAGTAGAAGCGGTAACAGGAAAAGCAGGCTTAACTGACTTTGAAGCCTTGGCTCAATTACATGAAATCTCAGGTGTTGCAGTGCCGCCAGCAGTTGATGGGCTTGAAACAGCTCCTGTTCGTCACAAGACAACAGTGGCAGCTGCTGATATGCAAGCAGCGGTTGAGGATTATCTAGGACTTTAAGACAGAGGGAGTAAACTCGGTTGGGAAACTAACTGAGTTTCTTTTCATCAGGAGGAAGGATTGTTTAAGAAAAATAAAGATATTCTTAATATTGCCTTGCCAGCTATGGGCGAAAACTTTTTGCAGATGCTCATGGGGATGGTGGATAGTTACTTGGTAGCCCACTTGGGCTTGATAGCTATTTCGGGTGTATCAGTAGCTGGCAATATTATCACGATTTACCAGGCGATTTTCATCGCTCTGGGAGCTGCTATTTCCAGTGTTATTTCAAAAAGTTTGGGACAGAAGGATCAATCTATGCTAGCCTATCATGTGACTGAGGCGTTGAAGATTACCTTACTATTAAGTTTCCTTTTAGGAGCTTTGTCTATCTTCGCTGGGCAAGAGATGATAGGGCTTCTGGGGACGGAGAGAGATGTAGCTGAGAGTGGTGGGATCTACCTATCTTTGGTAGGCGGATCGATTGTTCTCTTAGGTTTAATGACTAGTCTGGGAGCCTTGATTCGTGCAACGCATAATCCACGTTTGCCTCTCTATGTTAGTTTTTTATCCAATGCCTTGAATATTCTTTTTTCAAGTCTAGCTATTTTTGTTCTGGATATGGGAATAGCTGGTGTTGCTTGGGGGACAATTCTGTCTCGTTTGATAGGTCTTGTGATTTTATGGTCGCAATTAAAGTTGCCTTTTGAGAAACCGACTTTTGGTTTAGATAAGGAACTATTGACCTTAGCTTTGCCAGCAGCTGGAGAGCGGCTCATGATGCGGGCTGGAGATGTCGTGATCATTGCCTTGGTTGTTTCTTTTGGAACGGAGGCAGTTGCTGGGAATGCAGTCGGAGAAGTCTTGACCCAGTTTAACTACATGCCTGCCTTTGGCGTCGCTACGGCAACGGTCATGCTAGTGGCCCGAGCAGTTGGAGAGGATAATTGGAAAAGAGTCGCTAGTTTGAGCAAGCAAACCTTTTGGCTTTCTTTGCTCCTCATGTTACCCTTGACGCTTAGTGTCTATGCCTTGGGCATACCACTGACTCATCTCTATACGAATGATTCTCTAGCGGTGGAGGCTAGTGTTCTAGTGACACTTTTTTCACTACTTGGTACTCCTATGACGATAGGAACAGTCATCTATACAGCAGTCTGGCAGGGTTTGGGCAATGCTCAACTTCCCTTTTATGCGACAAGTATAGGAATGTGGTGTATCCGCATTGGAACAGGATATCTGATGGGGATTGTGCTTGGTTGGGGCTTGCCAGGTATTTGGGCAGGGACTCTCTTGGATAATGGTTTTCGATGGTTATTTCTACGTTACCGTTACCAGCGTTATATGAGCTTGAAAGGATAGGAAATGCAAAAAACAGCTTTTATTTGGGATTTAGACGGGACTTTATTGGACTCTTATGAGGCGATTTTATCAGGGATTGAGGAGACCTATGCTCAATTTTCTATTCCTTATAATAAAGAGAAGGTGAGGGAGTTTATTCTCAAGTATTCTGTTCAGGATTTGCTTGTGCAGGTGGCGGAAGAGAGAAAACTGGATGTGGAAGTGCTAAATCAGGTGCGTGCCCAGAGTTTGGCTGAGAAGAATGCTCAGGTAGTTTTGATGCCAGGTGCGCGTGATGTGCTAGCTTGGGCAGAGGAATCAGGAATTCAGCAGTTTGTTTACACTCATAAGGGAGATAATGCTCTTACCATTCTCAGAGATTTGGGGTTGGAGTCCTATTTTACAGAGATTCTAACCAATCAAAGTGGCTTTGCGCGAAAGCCCAGTCCAGAAGCAGCTGCATATCTGATAGATGAGTATCAGTTGAATCTTGATAATACTTATTATATAGGGGATCGGACTCTGGATGTGGAATTTGCCCAGAATAGTGGGATTCAAAGCATCAACTTTTTAGAGTCGTCTTATGAAGGCAATTACAGGATTCAAGCGTTAGCAGATATTCCTCTTATTTTTAAGGTTAAGTGATAAAAATATTGTGTCAGTTTTATGACAGAGACCTAACAAACTATTTCAAGTAATCGAGTTTGTTACAAGGAATAGACAGTTCTGTTAAATAGGCCCGAGAGGGCTTTTTTTCTGCATTTTTTGTGTTATCATAGACAGGTACTCATTTGAAAGGAATTTGAAAGAATGAAGAAAAGAATATTATTAGCCTCAACAGTAGCCTTGTCATTTGCACCAGTATTGGCAACTAAAGCAGAAGAAGTTCTTTGGACTGCACGTAGTGTTGAGCAAATCCAAAACGATTTGACTAAAACGGACAACAAAACAAGTTATACCGTTCAGTATGGTGATACCTTGAGCACTATTGCAGAAGCCTTGGGTGTAGATGTCACAGTTCTTGCGAATTTGAATAAAATCACTAATATGGACCTGATTTTCCCAGAAACTGTTTTGACAACGACTGTCAATGAAGCAGAAGAAGTAACGGAAGTTGAAATCCAAACTCCTCAAGCAGACTCTAGTGAAGAAGTGACAACTGCGACAGCAGATTTGACAACCAATCAAGTGACCGTAGATGATCAAACTGTTCAAGTTGCAGATCTTTCTCAACCAATTGCAGAAGCACCAAAAGCAGTAGAGACTACAAGTACAAAAGAAGTAGCATCAAGTTCAGAAGTTACAGAGACAGGGACTGCTTCAGAAGAAGTGGCACCATCTACAGGAACTTCTGTCCCAGAGGAGCAAACAGCAGAAACAAGTAGTGCAGTTGCAGAAGCAGCTCCTCAGGCAACGACTCAAGCTGAGAAGCAAGAAACACAAGCAAGCCCTCAAGCTGAGAAGCAGGAAGCACAAGCAAGTCCTCAAGCTGAGAAGCAGGAAGCACAAGCAAGTCCTCAAGCTGAGAAGCAGGAAGCACAAGCAAGTCCTCAAGCTGAATCAGCAGTAGAAGCAACTACAGCGCCAGTAGAAGAAAAAGCAACCGAAACAACTGCAACAAGTTCAGAAGAAGCAAAAGAAGCATCATCAAAAGAAGCTACACCAGCAGTTTCGACTTATCAACCAGAAGAGACGAAACCAGTTTCAACAACTTACGCAGCTCCAGCTGCGCCTGATTATGCTGGACTTGCAGTAGCAAAATCTGAAAATGCAGGCCTTCAACCCCAAACAGCTGCCTTTAAAGAAGAAATTGCTAACTTGTTTGGCATCACATCCTTTAGTGGTTACCGTCCAGGAGACAGTGGAGATCACGGAAAAGGTTTGGCTATCGACTTTATGGTACCAGAAAGCTCAGAACTAGGGGATAAAATTGCGGAATACGCTATTCAAAACATGGCTAGCCGTGGTATTAGTTACATCATCTGGAAACAACGTTTCTATGCTCCATTCGATAGCAAATATGGACCAGCTAATACTTGGAACCCAATGCCAGACCGTGGTAGCGTGACAGAAAATCACTATGATCACGTTCACGTTTCAATGAATGGATAAATCAGACTTTGTAATATCATTTTGACGAATGAGATTTAGCTTTCGTGATAGAAAGCGATTCTCGTTCGTTTTTTTCTTTGTCATACTATTCGAAAATCTCTTCAAACCACGTCAGTTTTATCTGAAACCTCAAAGCTGTGCTTTGAGCAACCTACGGATAGCTTGCTAGTTAGCTCTTTGACTTTCATTGAGTATCAATATGAATGGAAAATGGAAGTTACCATTTTGTAATGATTGAAGCAACATTCTTGCAATCTATTTTATTTTATAATATAATTGATTAGTCAATTATTGATGAATCAACAGAAAGGAGAAAGAAATGATAGAGATTCAAGATTTAC
>DXLD01000030.1:0-552 GCA_019414935.1 Streptococcus sp. | reverse complement strand
ACTCCGCTTGTCTGAGCAAGCGAGTACGCAATTGTTTGAAAAAAGACTTGGGATTAGTTTGACACGGTATCAAATTTTATTATTTTTGTTGAAGCATTCCCCTTGTAATCAAATAGCGGTTCAGGAGCGTTTGAAGATTGATCAGGCTGCTTTGACCCGACATTTCAAAATTCTGGAAAAGGAAGGTTTGGTGGAGCGTCATCGTAATCCTGAAAATCAGCGGGAAGTGTTGGTAGAGGCTACGAAGTACGCTAAGGAGCAGTTAGTGGTGAATCCACCTCTGCAGCATATCAAGGTTAAGCAAGAGATGGAAAGTATCTTAACAGAGTCTGAAAGAACAGAACTCAGCCGTTTATTAAATAAATTGGTTTTGGGTATTGAAAATATAGAAATTTAAGGAGAAAATATGTCAATTATTACAATCATTTTAGCAACGATTGTTGCTTTGGAGCATTTTTACATTTTTTATTTGGAAAGTATTGCAACGCAATCAGATGCAACTAGTCGTGTCTTTAACATGGACAAGGAAGAACTGGCTCGTCCGTCAGTAAG
>DXLD01000003.1:0-26583 GCA_019414935.1 Streptococcus sp. | reverse complement strand
CTGCCTCGTCGATCATACGAGGCAAGACGAGTTAGTACTGCGTCTAGCTCAGGCAATCTAGTGCTGAGCGTGAGGCAGTCCGACTATAAGGAGGTTTCTGCCACTGACGCAGTGGAAAGTCAATTTTTTAGACATTGTTTACTCCTTTAGTTTTTATATTTCTTTTTCAATTAATTTCTGCTGAACAAACCAATTTAACAAGGGAAGAGTTTTATCTGTATTTGCCCATAAATGATAAGAATCGAAGACCGCTTGTACACTACCTAGATTTTCTACCAACTTATCTATTGTCAAAAAACTACGCCAGTATTCGTAAAAAATACTTGCATAGTTCTTATCATAAGTCGAAGAACCAAAATCATTCAATGAATGCCAACCATACTTCTTCTGAAAAAGTTCTACAAGAGATTGATTACAAATTTTTTCCGCTTGAAATTCCTCTTCTGTCAAGAAATACTTGCGACTAATATATTCAACCATACCCTCTTCGAACCAGATATAAGAGTCGTAACCATCAAAATCATCTAAAAAATACTCCGACCAATGAGCTAACTCATGTCCTACAATCTGTAAGAGGAAATTTTCAGATAAAGAATGATAGTGACTTTCTATTGCTTGAGTTTGCTGAGAACACTCGTAGTCCATCAACTGATACAAATACAACTCTTTCCAAACAGCTAAATCAGGCGTCATAACCATTCGTCTATTATTTGTATAGGCTGGAACAGCACTTTCCCTAATAATCTGTGTAGCAGCATTAAAACTTGACCAAATAACGGCTTGCGGTAAATCACAGACTGCAAGTTCATTCTTCAAAAAAGATTGATAATCTTTCAACTTTTCAGTATTTCTTACTACAAAATCACGAAATGTAGCTAGTTGACTATCGTCTTTTACAAGATAAAGGTTTTCCACGTCTCTCCTTTCTTTCACATAATAGACTGAATAAGCGAAAGAACCGCGTCCGACAATCCTAGGTTGATTTAACCTAGGGGCGTCAAAAACGCGGTTCCACCCTAATTTATTACTTCATTGTTTTTAAAAATATTACAGAAAGCGCCAGTTCTTTATTTTGCCCTACTTGGCTCCCACTATCCCAAGTTCGCTTGAAGAACGCCATAAGACTTTCTTTCCTGCTGACTATTATATCAAAAATTAGCACAATGTACAATTCTTTTTATGATTTTCTAGAAATCCATATCATCAACTCGTGGAGCACCCGACTGGACAGCTATCGTTTTTAAGGTTTCTAGCTCCTCATGACTCAGTTCAATTCCAAAGCAATCAAGATTAGCCTGAATACGAGATGCTGTGACAGATTTTGGAAGTGGTAAAAATCCTTCTGCTAAGCTCCAGGCCAAGGCTATCTGGGCAACCGATTTTTCGTGATTTGCTGCGATTTCTTGGACTTCCTTGCTATCAAATAATTCTCCCTGACCAAAAGGTCCCCAAGCTTCCAATAAAATTCCTTTTTCTCGACAATAAGTTACAACTTCCTCTTGATACACACCTGGCGCCAAGCGAATTTGATTGACCGCTGGAAGAATTTTTGTTGTTTCAAGCAAGGCATCCAAATGATGGGGAAGAAAATTACTAACACCGATAGCACGGAGTTTACCTTCTAGGTAAAGATCCTCCATCGCTCTCCAAACTTCTGAATTTCGGATTTTCCAGTGGTTATTTTCTCTGAGTGGTTTTGGATTTGGCCAATGAATCAAATACAAATCCAAATAATTCAAACCCAGCTTCTCTAAAGACTCTTCAAAAGCCTGACGAGCTTGCTCATAGGTGTGGTTTGTATTCCACAATTTACTGGTTACAAAAATTTCCTCACGCGGAACGCCACTATCTTGAATAGCACGACCAACGCTTTCTTCATTTTTATAGATGGCAGCCGTATCGATGTGGCGATAGCCCGCATTCAAAGCCTCTAAAACTGCTTGGTAGGCAATCTCTCCATTTTCAGCTTTCCAGGTTCCGAATCCTAGAACTGGAATTGTAACGCCATTGTTTAAAGTATAAGATTTCATTATTTTTCCTTTCTATATTAGAAGAAAATCCAAAGAGCCAAATTTTCAAGGAAAACTTATCTCTTTAGATTTTGTGTATTATTGATTGCGGTCGTAGTAGAGCTGGTGGGCTTTAAGACGAGTATCTAACAAATCTGGAATTGTCACAAAGTCATAACCTTGACCTTTCAAATAGTCAATAACCTTCGGTAGAGCATTGACCGTCTCAGCATGGATATCATGCATGAGAATAATAGAACCATTCTTAACTTCGCGTTGAATTTCTGTCAAAATCGCTGCTTCATTTTTGTTCTTCCAGTCCAGACTATCCACATCCCACATAATAAAGCTCAAATCAAGGCTATTGCGAATGTCATCTGTAATGGCTCCATAAGGTGGACGCATGAGTTTAGAACTAGAGCCCAGCACCTTAGTTAGCGCATCCTCAGTATCAGTTATTTGTTTTTTGGCTTCGTCAAGCGAAAGTTTTGACAGCACTGGATGGCTCCAACTATGGTTCCCAATGACATGACCATCTGCTTTCATGCGTTTCAAAATCTCTTCATTTCCAGAAACATTCTTACCTAAAACAAAGAAAGTTGCCTTGATACCATACTTAGAAAGAGTATCTAAGGCTTGATTTGTCGTTGCAGGATTCGGGCCATCATCAAAAGTCAAGGCTACTACTTTACGATTTTTCTTTTCATAATAAGCCTTGTAAAGTTCGGCATCCTTATCTAATAGATAAGAGGACTGAATGACCTCAAAGAAACTAGATACTGGCAAGGCAATCTCGTCTAGATTTTCCACTGATTGACTTGGATAAAGGATAATTTGGCTATCCTTATAATCAAAGTTCCATGCAGACAAGTCTTGATCAGAGAAGCTTTTAACAATCTGATCAATCTTTTCTTGCTCCAATTTCTTATCCTGTAAAAAAGAAGTCAGTTCTTTTATCAGTTTCTCTTTGGCCTTACTAGCATCTGAAAATAGTTGATCAAGGGTAAAAGGTTTACCGTCTTCTGTCAAATGCACTTTCGCTAGACTAGTTTTTTCAGTTTCTTCAACTTTTGACGAAGTTAAATCATAGACTTGTTTCATCACACTTCGGTTGACAATCCCTTTTAAAGTCGAATCCTGTTTCTCCGTATAATAAAAAACCAGATTTTCCTTGTCTTCCAGATTTTCTTTAATATCCTGTGTCATGATTTCTTTTACAGATGAAATCACTTGCTCCCCTTGTAGAGGATAATAGGCAATCACTTCGGCTTGACCCTTACGAAAATGTTCCTTCTGATTTCCCTCACTCAATTGATCATCTTTCTCTTTCTTGAGAGATTCAACTTTTTGTTCGAAACTTTGCTTTGTATATATTTTGTATCCAATCATTGAACCAAGGACACAAATACTTACTGAAAAGATAGCAACTAGGGCTATTAAACCGATTCTCTTTTTATCGTGCTCAACACGATTTGCTCTACTTTTATCCATAAGACCATCATATCAAATTAAGGCTATAATTTCAATGATTTTAAAGGAAATAGTATATTAAAAAAGAGAGGAAGTCCCCCTCTTAAAATTTTATTTAACTGCTTCTTTCAAAGCATCTACCTTATCCAAACGGTCCCATGGAAGGTCAATATCTGTACGTCCCATGTGACCATAAGCCGCTGTTTGACGGTAAATTGGACGTTTAAGATCCAGCATTTGGATAATTCCTGCCGGGCGAAGGTCAAAGATTTGACGAGCCGCTTTTTCAAGTTTGCTTTCAGCTACTGTTCCTGTACCAAAGGTATCGATACGAACAGAAACAGGTTGGGCAACACCGATTGCGTATGCCAATTGCACTTCTGCCTTCTTAGCCAACCCAGCTGCAACGATATTCTTGGCAATATAGCGAGCTGCATAAGAGGCTGAACGGTCAACCTTAGTCGCATCTTTACCAGAGAAGGCACCACCACCATGACGAGAGTAGCCACCATACGTATCCACAATAATCTTACGACCGGTCAAACCTGAGTCCCCTTGAGGTCCACCGATTACAAAACGACCAGTAGGATTGATGAAGAATTTTGTTTGCTCATCCAAGTAGGAAGCTGGAATAACCTCTTTGATAACCTTGTTAATGACATCATTGTGAATTTGTTCGTTGCTGACTTCTGGATCGTGCTGAGTTGAAATCACGACTGTGTCCACACGTACTGGACGGTCATTTTCATCATACTCAACTGTAACTTGTGACTTGGCATCTGGGCGAAGATAGCTAATTTCACCAGACTTACGAAGTTCTGCCAGACGACGAACCAATTTATGGCTGAGTGAAATTGGCAATGGCATGAGCTCTTCTGTTTCATCTACCGCAAATCCAAACATAAGCCCTTGGTCTCCAGCACCAATCAAGTCCAGTGGATCCTGGTCTGCATTTCCACGAACCTCTAAGGCTTCGTTAACACCTTGAGCAATGTCAGGAGATTGTTCCACCAAAGATGGGTGTACTCCCACCGTCTCCGCAGAAAAACCATATTCTGTATTGGTGTAGCCAATCTCTGCAATGGTATCACGAACTACACGGTTAATATCCACATAGGCATTTGTAGAAATTTCACCAAAAACGTGGACGGAACCAGTGTATACAGCTGTCTCAGCAGCAACGTGCGCCTCTGGATCCTTGGCTAAAATGGCATCCAAAATCGCATCTGAAATTTGGTCTGCAATCTTATCTGGATGCCCCTCAGATACAGATTCAGACGTGAATAATTTACGTTCTGACATAAAAATGTCCCCCCTTAAAAATAGTGTTATAGAGTTACAAAGTACTGATAGGAAAACTATTAGTGATAAATGCCTACCATCTTATCGGGACTATATAACTTTATCATTATACCATTTTTAAGTACAATTTGCAGTCTTTAATGTAGAGTTTTGGTTAAGATAGTTCGTTATCATAAATAAAAAAAAGTTGGAGCTCAGCACTCCAACAATTGCTATTAAAATGTTTGGCGTTTTGCTTTACGCTCTGCACGACCGCGAGCGCGATTTTCAGCGCGCTTGTTTTTCCGACGTTTTTCATCAACCGCCCATTGAATCTTCTTCTTATAACCTGGTTTGACTTTTTTCTTTTTCTTTTTAACCAAACCAATCATTTCGATATCAAGCTTATCTTGTTTTTTCTCACGGTTGGCACGACGATCACGGTCATAAGTATCTTGAAATTCCCCGTCTTTGACCATCTTAGGAGTAAACTTGATTCCTAATTTCTCCAACTCACGGATATCAGAGTCATCACTTGGCTGATATAGGGTAATAGCTGTACCTGGTAGGCCGTTGCGTCCAGTACGACCAACACGGTGCACGAAGAAGGATAAGTCTTGCGGAATGGCATCATTAATAACATGGCTGACACCTTCAATATCAATTCCACGCGCTGCCAAATCCGTTGCGACAATATACTCAAAATCCAGATTTTTCACCTGGTTCATGATACGCTTGCGTTCACGAGGGGCAATATCTCCATGAATCTTCGCTACCTTCAAGCCTTGAGCAGTCAGATATGAATGCAATTCATCAGCACGCATTTTAGTGTTAACAAAAATCATTGCCAAATACGGTTGCATCAACTGAGTCAACTGGTAAATTTGAGCATTCTTATCGCGTCCTTTTGTCGAAATCAACCAATTATCAATAGTGTCAGAAATGACCGTTTTGGTCTTGATTTTCTCCATAACAGGATTTGACAAGTATTTTTTCAAGAATGGTTGCAGTTTTTGTGGGATAGTCGCTGAGAAGACCATGAATTGCAAGTCCTTTGGAAGGCTGCCAGCAATCTTATCAACAGTTTCTAAGAATCCCATATCCAAGGTCATGTCTGCCTCATCGACCACAAAGGTTTTGGCCTTGTGAATAGCTAAATCACCAGATTTAACCAAGTCATAGATACGACCTGGCGTTCCGATAACAATATGAGGCTGATTGCTTGCTAATTTCTCAATTTGGCGGGCCTTATCTGTCCCCCCCACATAATTAACCACACGAACTTCCACTTCTGAGTAGGCTGCAATCTGACGAGCTGCTTGGTAAATTTGAGTAGCTAACTCACGGCTCGGTGCAGTAATCACTGCCTGTACACTATCACTAGCTTCATCTAATTGCTGGAAAATCGGTAACAAGAAAGTATGAGTCTTACCTGAACCTGTTTTTGATTCACCGACTAGGTCACGACCTGCCAAAACAATAGGAATCAACTTGTCTTGCACCTCTGTTGGAGTTGTAAATTTCAACTCCTCCAAGGCTTCACTAATATAGTTTTTAAATTGAAATTTCGTAAATGACATAATATCCTCGATTCTATCTATCTGTTCAATTATACCACATTTTATTCCATTTCAGTAGCTTCACTTATTTAAGCTTTTTCCAGTAGCTTCTCTAGTCAGAAAAAGGCTGGAATTTCGTGATTCCAACCTCTTTTCAGTTATTATTTCCAGTTTAACATAGCATTCAAACCATAGTGATCACTCACTTGTGGACTCTTGTTACCATCAAATACGACATGTAAATTTTCCACCGCTAACTCTTTGGTAGTAAAGACATAATCGATTCGAAGGGGTTCAGTGTTCCCTTTCCAGCCATCAATTTCTGGTGGAACAGTATAGCTACCACTTTTCTCCTGAGCAACTACAAATGCGTCTTGTAAGCCTAATGAACTAGCTAAAATAGCTTGGTAACCTTCCTGACCAGCTGGGTTGTTGAAATCTCCAGCAAGCAAAAGTGGCTTGTTCAATTCTTTCAAGACAGCCTCAAATCGTGCCCATTCTTCTTGGAAACCTTTATCCCACCAAGAAAGGTGGACACTGGCAACTGCAAGTTCATTACCATCGACTACAGTTTCAGCCAAGGCAACACGGCGAGTATGATAGTCTGTTGGATCATCCACATCTGAAACCAAAATTTCTCTGGCTTCAATAGGTGTTTTAGACAAGATAGCCACACCTTCGTGGTAGCGATCATAACCGATATGGTTATAGGCCCAAGTCCAGTAGTAATTTTTTCCTTGCTCAGACAACTTTTCAACCAAGAGTCTAACATAGTGATCTTGGTGAATCGGCTCAGCTGCTGGCAAAGCTTGATAGAGATCATTAACTTCTACCTTAGGCGAGGTGATTTCCTGATTGATTTCTTGGAAACAAATCAAATCATAATCTTTATCAAGAATATCTTCAAGCAAAAGCTGGAATTTTTCCTCGGCTTCTTTTTCCATCCAGCTATGAGTATTGAGTGTTAAAAATTTCATGTTTTTCTCCTAAAACAAGAGGTTGGAAAACAGCTTCCAACCTCAAGTGTATTACAATTCTACTTTAGCAACTGCTGTTTTAGCTGCAAGAGAACCTGTTTGTTCTAATTTAACTGATTTAATAACATCACCATTTGTGAAGACAACTACTGTTGAAGTTTCACGTCCTGCTGCACGGATAGCATCCAAGTCAGCTGTGACAAGTAAGTCACCTGCTGCAACTTTTTGTCCTTCAGCAACATGAACTGTAAATGGTTTACCTTCAAGACTTACTGTGTCCAAACCAATGTGAACCAATACTTCAAGACCTGCTTCAGTCACAAGACCAAGAGCATGTTTTGTAGGGAAGATGCTTGATACAGTACCTGAAACTGGAGATACAATGTTTCCATTTGCAGGTTCTACAGCAAATCCGTCACCCATCATTTTTTGAGCAAATACGGGATCTTTTACTTGTTCCAAAGCAACAACTTGACCATCAGCTACTGAGTATACTTCCTCAGTAAGACCTTTATAGTGAACTGTGTTTTGTTGTGCTTCTGTCATTTGACTTGGAAGAGTTTCAGGAATAACTTCACCTGAATCAAGGATATCTTGGATATCAGATTTCAATACGTCTGCTTTTGGACCGTAGATAGCTTGAACTCCTTGTCCTTTCATGACAAGACCCATAGCTCCTTCTGCTTTCCATTGTTCTGCATCACCGACTTTGTCAGCGTCTTTTACAGTTACACGAAGACGAGTCATACATGCATCTACATCAACGATGTTTGCACGTCCACCAAGAAGGTTGATAATGTTTACAGCTTGAGAACCAGCTGCAACTTTCACTTCGCTGCTAGCTTCTTCTGAACCTTCAGCAGTTTCATAGTTTCCGTTACGTCCTGGAGTAGCGTAGTTGAATTTTTGAATCATGAAGTTTGCGATAAAGTACATGATTACAGCAAAGAGAACAGTTACCCAAACGAAGTTAACGATATCCATACCGATACCAGCGCTAATCGCAATAGGCGTACGAGTCAAGAACTCGATTGAACCAAATGAGTGCATACGTAGGTTCACGACGTCAGCCATAGCGAAGGCCGCACCTTGAACAAGTGAGTAAACAAGATACATAGGTGTTGCGATAAACATGAACATGTATTCGATTGGTTCAGTAACCCCTGTCAAGAATGTTGCAAGAGCTGTTGCAATCATCATACCTTTGTATTTGTGTTTCTTGTCAGCATCAACATTACGGTAGATAGCCACAATCACACCCATCAAGATACCGAATGAACCGATCATTTGTCCAACTTTGAAACGAGCTGGGTGAACAGTATCTAACAAGTGTTGGTATTGACTAGCATCAGTACCTTTAAGGTTTACAAGGTCTGTTACCCATGCAAGCCAAAGTGGATCTTGACCAAATACTTGGCTACCTTTTGCTGCACCAGTTAAGACCTCATAAGTACCACCAAGAGCTGTGTAGTTCATTGGGATAGTCAACATGTGGTGAAGACCAAATGGCAAGAGCAAACGTTCCAAAGTACCATACAAGAATGGTGCAAGGATTGGAGCAGTTTCTTGTGAGTTAGCAATCCAGATACCAAAGCTATTGATACCTGTTTGGACTACTGGCCAGAATGCAGCAAGTAGAATTGCAGCGATTGCTGAACGAAGAATAACTACAAATGGTACGAAACGTTTCCCGTTGAAGAATGAAAGTGCATCAGGAAGTTTACGGAAATTATAGTATTTGTTGTAAGCAGTTGCCCCTACAAAACCTGAGATAATCCCTACGAATACACCCATGTTCAAGGCTGGAGCTTCAAGAACACTGATAAAGTAATCAGCAACTTTGATTGAACCACCGAATAGAGTAGTTACCATAGCATCTGGATTTTTTAACATATCTCCTGATACACCAAAGATTGTACCAGTGATACGGTTAATCAAGATGAAGGCAAGACCAGCGGCGAAAGCACCACCAGCACGTTCTTTAGCCCAGCTACCTCCAATGGCTAGGGCAAACAAAATGTGAAGGTTACCGATAACCCCCCAACCAATTTGCTCAAGAATTCCACCAGTGATTACAAGTGGTGCAAAGGTTGGGTTAATCATCACGATAGACTTACCGATTGAAATCATCAAACCAGCAGCCGGCATAACGGCAATAACCACCATCAAAGCCTTACCGAATTTTTGCCAAAATTCGAAAGACAAGACATTTTTGAATGTATCTTTCATCATTCAAATCTCCTTTATTTTTATTTAGGCAAACGTTTTACGAAAACGTTTGCACCTTTTATGATTTAATTATACCACTTTAATTTTTTTTGTAAAGGCTTTTACAAAAAAAAAGGAGACTTTTTTCTAAAATTTTTGTAGTAAAAAAGGAGATATTAAAATCTCCTCAAATATAATTCTATTTTACTTTAGATTTTCAGGAATCGGCGCATTGAAATTCCTGATCCGATTGAACCAATGAAAATTCCAATCACAAACAATAGAGCAATCATTAGTGGGCTGAATACCTCTGGTGAAATCATTGAAAGGTTTTGACCAACTAATGACTTATTAACCGATTGGTAAACCATTTTATAAACAATGAAGACTAGAACTGATGGAAGGGTTGCTCCAAGTAAACCAATGAAGGCACCCTCAAGCAAGAAAGGTCCGCGGATATAACCGTTCTTTGCACCTACCAAACGCATGATTTGAATTTCACGGCTACGTGAAATAATGGTAATACGAATAGTATTAGAAATCAAGAAGACTGCAATGAAAATCAATAGACCGGCGATAACAAGCCCCCAGACACGAATAAATGAGGCTAACTTAAACAAGCGTTCTGTATTAGCACCACCATCTTGAACTTCTGATACACCTTCGATTTTTTTAGCCTCTTCTGCTACTGTCTTTACATCACTTGGTGTATTAGTATCAACGATATATGCATCATAGAGAGGATTGGCATCGCCTTCAAAGATTTTCCAGTTGTCCCCCATTGTTTCTGTCAACTTTTCATATTGTTCTTCTTTACTTGAAAAGGTAACACTTTTAACGGTTGACATACCTTTCAAAGCATCGTATACCTTGTGGTAATCATTATTAGTAACAGTTTGGCCTTCTTTTTCAATAGTCTCACTATTATCAGCTACGTCCTTACGAATGTATACCATTACTCGGACATTATTTTCAATATCTGTAGCTAGTTTAGCCGTATTAAAGATAACAGATGCAAATATTGCAACCAAGGTCAAGGTAATCATAACCGAACTGACAGCAGCTACTGTCATCCAGCCATTTCGCTTCAAACTTTTTAATGATTCAAATAAATGACGGAAAAATCTACTAATCATCGTATCCATATTCTCCTTTAGCTTCGTCACGAACGACACGGCCATTTTCAATGGCAATGACACGGTGGCGCAAGGTATTTACAATCTGACTGTTGTGGGTCGCCATCAAGACAGTTGTACCTTGGAGATTGATGCGTTCCAACAAATTCATAATTTCCCATGAATTATCTGGGTCCAAGTTTCCTGTTGGTTCGTCCGCAATCAATACTTTTGGATTATTTACAATAGCACGTGCAATTGCAATCCGTTGCTGTTCTCCCCCCGAAAGTTCATTTGGAAAAGAACGAACCTTGTGCTTCAACCCAACCAAGTCCAAAACCTCCATAACCCGTTTTTTGATATTACGGCGATTTTCCCCGATTACTTCCATAGCATAAGCAATATTTTCATAGACAGTTTTCTTTGGCAACAGTTTATAATCCTGGAAGACAACCCCAACACTACGACGTAGAAGTGGGACATCTTTCTTTTTAATCTTAACCAGATTAAAACCAGCAACTGATAGGCTTCCTTTATCGATTTTTACTTCACGATATAGAGAACGAATGAAGGTTGACTTCCCTGCTCCTGAAGGTCCTACAATGTAAGCAAATTCTCCCGGTTGAACGCTGACCGAAACACCGCGTAGAGCAGTCGTTCCGTTGTCGTATTTTTTGACGACATCTCTCATTTCAATGATTGACATGTGAGTTCCTTTCTATCTTAGCTGATTCGCCACTTGAGATAGGCATCGATAAAACCATCTAGGTCTCCATCCATAACCTTATCTACTTGTGCAACTTCAAAGCTAGTTCGGTGATCTTTTACCATAGTATATGGCGTGAAAACATAAGAACGGATTTGACTTCCCCATGTGATTTCCTTTTTCTCACCCTTGAGGGAATCTACTTCCGCAGCTTTCTTTTCTTGCTCCATTTGATAGAGCTTAGCCTGCAACATCTTCATGGCACGATCTCTATTTCCATACTGGGTACGATCTACCGTTGACTGGACAACAGTTCCCGTAGGAATGTGTGTCAAACGCACTCCAGTTGAAACCTTATTGACGTTTTGTCCACCAGCACCACCTGAACGGAAGGTGTCCATCTTGATATCATCTTCACGGATTTCCACTTCAATGGTATCATCTAATTCTGGCATTACTTCTACAGATGTGAAAGATGTATGGCGACGTTTGGCAGAGTCGAACGGTGAGATTCGCACCAAGCGGTGCACACCCATTTCTGACTTGAGAAGGCCATAGGCATTAGGACCTTCAAATGATAGGGTTACTGACTTAATACCCGCTTCATCTCCTGCTTGGTAATCCAAGACTTCTACTTTAAAGCCTTTGGCATTTCCATAGCGAGTGTACATACGAAGCAACATATCACCCCAGTCCTGAGCCTCAGTACCACCGGATCCTGGATGGATTTCCAAGATGGCATTATTATGGTCATAAGGTTCTGACAAGAGCAAGGTCATCTCGTAACTGGTCATCATCTTATCAAGTTCTGACAACTGTTCAACCAATCCTTCATGTACCGACTCATCTTCAGCTAAAAAGTCTAATAAAATTTCAACTTCATCCTGCACCTCTTCCATCTTATGGAAGGTATTGTAAGTGTTTTTTAATTCATTTAATTCTTGCGACGTTTTTTGGGCCGCGATATTATCGTTCCAAAAATCAGGTTCTGTCATCTTGTTTTCCAAGATGGCAATCTCTTCCTCTAAACCTTCGAGGTCAAAGAGACCCCCTGAAAGAAGCTAATTTTTCACGATTTGCGTCAATTTTTTGACGAATTTCTGAAATGTCCATAAATACTCCTTTTTTATATCGTTTTATTATACCATAATCTATCATTTCTTTCCATCTTTTGCTCTACTACCCTTTTCATGAAAAAAGAAGCCTTTCGGCTTCCCTTCTTACAAGACTTTTGCTGAAGTACGAGTGATTTCTTCTACTTGAATATTCTCTGATTCAAATTTTTCTTTCAAGGCTGGTAAATCAATTGATCCATCGATTTGAACTTCGATAATGACCTTACCATCCTTACGAGGGATATTTACTGTATGGGAGATATTCAAATTTTCTTCTACAATCAAAGAAACAATCTTTCCGAGTACACCAACTTCATTTTCCGTAACAAAGCGCACACGAATTCCTTCTTCACCATAACCAGCAATTTCAAGAAAGGCTTGGAAAACGTCACGATCCGTAATAACTCCGTATACTTGATGGTTATCAACGACGGGAAGAATACCAATCTTGTTTTTTAGCATTAAATAAGTAGCATCCTCTAGACTCGCATAGCCCGAAACAGTGACAACATCACGAATCATGACATCTTTTACTTTTGTCTTATTTAAAAGATAGTTCATCTCATAGATAGAAAGACTTGTTGCTTTTGATGGACTAGCTTGGGCAATCGTTCCCTCAGTCACCAAACCAACCAATTGATCATTTTCGATAACAGGCAAGCGATGTAATCCTTGCTCTCTCATCAAATCTGCTGCATGAGATACTGTTGTATCTGGACTAATATAAACTACCTTGCGGGTCATAAAATCTTTAACTGCCATGAGACTTCTCCTTTTCTATTCTCATCCCTATTATACAATCTTTTTGTAAATCTATCAAACGCTTACATTTCTTTTTCAAAATTCAGAAAAGTATGAATAAGCTAGCAAAAAGAGCTCTAAAATCGAGCTCTGTGAATGAAGGATAGACAGCTTCATTCTGTTTTGTTTCAATGATTAGAAGCTAACCTTCCAGTGCAGATGAGAATTGCTTCGCAATCTCTATCCACCGACTAAAAAGGTCCTCCGGACTATTAATGGTGATTACTTCGTAATCCTCATCTACCGACTAAAACAATCCACTGGATTCTGATGATTGCTTCGCAATCTCTATCTGCAACCTAAACTAGTCTCCCAGACTAGTTTAGCCACCCAGATATGCTTTTCTGACTTCTTCTGATGAGGCGAGTTCTTTTCCTGTTCCTGATAGGACAATTTTTCCTGTTTCCAGTACATAACCTCGGTCAGAGATTGCGAGTGCCTTATTGGCATTTTGTTCAATCAAGAGGACGGTTGTTCCTTGTTTCTGGATATCTTGAATGATATCAAAAATCTCTTGGATAAAGATTGGGGCAAGTCCCATTGATGGTTCATCTAAGAGAAGAAGTTTTGGTGTTGACATAAGAGCGCGTCCCATGGCAAGCATTTGTTGTTCCCCTCCTGAAAGAGTGGCTGCATCTTGGTTTTTGCGTTCTTCAAGACGTGGGAAGCGTGAGAAGACTTTCTTCAAGTTAGCTTGATTTTCTTCACGATTTTTCTTCAAGAAAGCTCCCATTTCTAGATTTTCCATAACTGTCAATCCAGGGAAGACGTGGCGTCCTTCTGGAACTTGTGAAAGACCACCTGCCACGATTTTTTGAGCTGGCATTTTTTGGATTTCTTGACCTAAAAATTCAATCTTTCCTGAACTCGGTCTAACCAAACCAGACAAGGTACGGAGAATGGTTGTCTTACCAGCACCATTGGCACCGATAAGGGAAACTACTTCTCCTTCATTCACTTCAAAGCTTACATCACGGACTGCTTGGATCATACCGTAATGTACAGAAAGATTATCAACTTTTAACATCGACATTAGGCTTCACCTCCTAGATAAGCTTCGATAACGCGTTTATTGGTCTTAATTTCGTCCGGAGTTCCTTGAGCGATTAAACGACCGTATTCAAGTACATAGATGCGTTCTGTTACTTCCATGACCAGATTCATATCGTGTTCAATCAGCATGATCGTAATCTTAAATTCATCTTTGATACGACGAATTAACTCAGTCAATTCGGCTGTTTCCTGTGGGTTCATACCTGCTGCTGGTTCATCTAAGAAGAGAATTTTAGGTTCCGTAGCGAGGGCACGAACAATTTCCAAACGACGTTGTTGTCCGTAGGCAAGATTTTTAGCAAGAGTTTCTGCATCACCATCTAAATCAAAGATTTTAAGCAATTCCAAGGCTTTAGCCTTTAATTCTTTTTCACTCTTGTAAAAAGCTGGTAAGCGCAAAAAACTAGCAAAAACATGTTGTTTGTGATGGTTACCAAAAGCAATCAAAACATTGTCCAAAACTGTTAAATCTTTAAAGAGTCGAATATTTTGGAAAGTACGTCCAAGTCCCAAAGAAGCAATCTTATAAGGTGACTTTCCATTCAAAAGGTGACCATCTAGGGTTACTGTTCCCTCGCTTGGTTCATAAACACCGGTCAAAAGGTTGAAAAGAGTGGTTTTCCCAGCTCCATTTGGACCGATTAGTCCAACCAATTCCCCTTCGTTCAATTCAAGAGTCACATCTCCAACAGCTGTTAGACCGCCAAAATGTTTGGTTAACTGTTTTACTTCAAGTAATGCCATTAGTTTTGTTCCTCCTTCTTAGATTTTTTAAAGAAACGTGATAGGCTCAATTCCCATGTCCCAAGTAGTCCACCTGGTCTGAAAATCATTACCAATACCAAGGCCAAAGCATAAATAATCATACGCACACTAGCAACATCTTGGAGAAGCATATTCAAAATTCCAAGAACAATAGCTGAAACAATAGCACCTGTAATGGAACCAAGTCCACCAAAGACAACAATGATCAAAACGTTGATTGAGTTGATGAAAGTGTAATCTTTCGGTACAACTGAACCGATAAATCCTGCCTGAAGTGACCCTGCAATACTTGCAGTAATAGCACCAAAGACGAAGGCGATGATTTTAATCTTAGTCGTATTAACCCCAACTGACTCAGCAGCGATTTCATCCTCACGAACAGAGAGAGTTGAACGACCAATTGGACTACGCAAGAAGTTCAAGGTTGCAATAGTTGTAATCACGACAAAGAAGTAAACCATTTGCCAAGTTGTAAAGTTAGGAATTCCCAAGATACCTGCCGCACCATTTGTAAGGCTTCCGCCATTGATGATAAAGATACGGATAATTTCAGAAACACCTAGAGTCGCTACCGCAAGATAGTCCCCCTTCAAGCGCAAGGTTGGAATTCCGACAAGCAAGGCAACTGCTCCTGAAAGCAAAGCCCCTACAAGCATAGCTCCAAAGAAGGCACCGTAGGTTGGTGATTTAGAACCAATAATAGCTGCTGCATAGGCACCAATCGCCATGAAACCAGCATGACCAAGTGAAAATTGGCCTGAAAAACCAACGATTAAGTTGAGACCAACAGCCAGAATAATATTAATTCCAATTTGTTGTAAAATCTGTACATAGAATAGATTAAGTACTCCGACTGAAACCAATACACTAATCAAGCCATAGCCAGCTAACAAAAGGAGTAACCATAGAATATTAACTTTTAAATTTTCCTTCATCGTTTACACCTTCTCTTTCACATTTTTACCAAGGATACCAGCTGGGCGGACAATCAAGATCAACAACAAGATTCCATAAACAATGGCATCACGGAAGTCTGACATTCCAAAGGCTGTCGCAAAGGTTTCCAATAGACCAATCACAAAGCCACCAAGAGCCGCACCAGGAATAATCCCGATACCACCAAGTACTGCGGCAACGAAAGACTTAAGACCTGGAGTAACCCCCATCAAAGGTTCAAGAGAGTTATAATAGAGGGCAATCAGAACACCAGCCGCACCCGCAAGAGCTGAACCCAAAGCGAAGGTAAAGCTGATAGTACGATTTACATTGATCCCCATCAATTGCGCTGCATCGCTATCTACGGATACCGCACGCATGGCTTTCCCCATCTTTGTTTTTTGGACAATGACTTGTAACAAAATCATCAAAATCAAGGAAATGGCCAAGATCATTAACTGCACATTTGTTAAGCTGATTGGTCCCAAATCATAGCGAACTGTTTGAATCGCTTGAGGGAAGGCACGGGTATTGGCACCAACCAGATAGACCATCCCATACTCCAATAGGAAAGAAACCCCAATAGCTGTAATCAAAACAGCAATACGAGTAGAGTGACGCAAAGGTCGGTAAGCAAGGAACTCAATCACGACACCAAGAATGGCTGTCGCTAACATAGCTACAATAAGAGCTACAAAGAAATTCATTTGGAAAGAATTAATCAAGAAATAACCGATAAAGGCTCCCATCATATAAATATCACCGTGGGCGAAGTTGATGAGCTTGATAATTCCGTAAACCATGGTATATCCTAGGGCTAACAGCGCATAAACACTACCTAGAATCAAACCATTTACTAGTTGTTGGAGCATAAGATTCACTCTTTCTATTTATAATTTCGAGGGTTTTCCCTCACTTTTTATAAGTTCTTATACTCAATAAAAATCAAAGAGCAAACTAGGAAACTAGCCACAGGCTGTACTTGAGTACGGCAAGGCGACGTTGACGCAGTTTGAATTTGATTTTTGAAGAGTATTAAACATCGAAACAGGGAGTGAGTCAAAGGCTCATTCCCTATTTCAACATTTTTCTATTATGGTTTTACAACTTCTGCTGCTTCAACCTTACCATTGTTCATGGTCATCATGTAAGCAGTTTTGACTGTGTTGTGGTCTGCATCGAAGCTTGTTTGACCAGTTACACCTTCAAAATCTTTTGTTTTAGCAAGGTTATCCTTGATTTCACCTGAGTTTTTAGCACCTTTTGCTGCGTTTGCTACAAGGTGAACTGAGTCATAAGCCAAGGCTGCAAATGTTGAAGGCTCTTCGTTGTACTTAGCACGGTAAGCATCAAGGAAAGCTTTTGCTTTAGCTGAAACTTCTACAGTAGTTGAGAAGCCTGAGATAAAGTAGATGTTTGATGCTTTTTCAGCAGTTGCTTGTTGTACAAACTCTTCACCGTTGAATCCATCACCACCAACGATTGGTTTATCAATTCCCATACCACGCGCTTGGTTTACAATTTTACCAGCTTCAGTGTAGTAACCAGGGACGATGATAGCATCAAAGTCTTTCCCTTTCATTTTTGTAAGGGCTGCTTGAAAGTCTGTGTCACCTGCTACGAAAGTTTCATCTGCAACGATTTCACCCTTGTAAGCTTCACGGAAGGCTTTAGCAATACCTTTAGCATAGTCGCTGGCATTGTCAGTGTAAAGAACAACTTTCTTAGCGTTTAATTTTTCAGTAACATAGTTTGAGATAATTTTTCCTTGGAAGCTATCTTGGAATGTTCCGATAAAGAGGTAATCTTGACCTTTAGTCAATCCATCTTGAGTCGCACTTGGCGAAATCAATGGAACACCTGCTTTTGTAGCGTTAGCTACAGCAGCTGCAGTTGCACCAGATGTCGCAGGTCCTACGATTGCTGATACCTTAGATTGGGTTACTAGGTTAGTTGTTACTGAAGCCGCCTCAGCAGTTTCAGATTTATTATCTTTATCAACTACTTCGATTTGTTTTCCGTCGATACCACCTGCTGCATTGATTTCATCAACGGCAAGTTGGGCACCTTTTTGTTCAGATGTTCCGTAGGCAGCTACGGCACCAGTTTCTTCGAAGTTAAATCCAATTTTGATTGTCTTTTCCTCTACTGAGTTACCAGCAGCGTTTGACGCTCCAGACTTCACTTCTCCACAGGCTGCAAGAAGTGCTACACTTGCAAGCGCCACAAACGATAGGGCAAATTTTTTCTTCATCTTTTTTTGTCTCCTTATTTCTTAAATAAATAGCATGTTAAGAATATACCGAATTATCAGAAAATTGTCAACACTTTTCTTGAACTTTTTCGATGATAACGTTTTCCTCTCGATGAAGATTGCCCACAAAGGGTGTTTCCAGCTCTTGGATATGACAAACCCTGACTTTTTTTATAAACTTTTCCTTGCCCAAGCGCCCGACCAATTGCTCCATTTCTTGAGTTGGAACATAGAGTTGTAAGTAACGATGTTTCTTGGAATGATAGGTAATATCTCCATAATCCTGCAGTTTTTTGGCATCACGATTATAGTAAAGATAGATAATCAAGCCAGATCGATTGACTTTTTCAAACATGATAAATCCTCTTTCTAAGAAATCTCTCCCTATTATACCAAAAAAAGCAAACCCAGTCGAGTTTGCCTTCTATCACGATTAATTCAATGAATTGTTGGCCATGATTTCATCAATAAAGCCATATTCAAGTGTTTCCTGGGCGCTCATCCAGTTATCTCGTTCTGCATCTGCATGGACTTTTTCGATTGACTGACCTGAATTTTCAGCCAAGATTTTTTCCAAAGTATTACGAGTTTTAAGCAAGTGTTCTGCAGCGATCGCCATATCAGTTTGTTGAGTACCACCACCTGTACCACCCATCGGTTGGTGGATCATATACTCTGCATTTGGAAGCATGAAACGCTTGCCTTTTGCTCCACTTGATGCGATGACAGTCCCCATAGATGCAGCCATTCCCATAACAATGGTTTGGACATCTGCCTTGATAAAGTTCATGGTATCAACGATTGCCAAACCAGCTGAAACGGAACCACCAGGTGTATTGACATAAAGGTAAATATCTTTTGTACTATCTTGGGCATCCAAGAAAAGCAACTGTGCAATAACTGAGTTAGCCATATTGTCTTCAACTGGGCCTGTCAGCATAATGATGCGGTCTTTGAGAAGACGTGAGTAAATATCGTAGGAACGTTCCCCACGGCTTGTTTGTTCAATAACTACAGGAATCATTCATTTCTCCTTTTGAGTTTTAATTTTGTTGGTCAAATGACTGAAGATAAGACTATTATAATATCTTGGTCAAAAAAGGTCAAATTTTTGCTCTGTTTTCATCAGACAGAAACAAAAATTCAACCCCCTTTCACGACTGGAAATACTTTTCCAAATCATTCTTCTTTTCGATGTTATTTTGTACCGAACAAGCGGTCTCCAGCATCTCCAAGACCTGGAACGATATATCCGTGTTCGTTCAAACGTTCATCCAAGGCTGCTGTAAAGATTTCTACATCTGGATGAGCTTCTTGAAGGGCTTTAACACCTTCTGGAGCAGATACAAGGCAGACAAATTTGATATTTGATGCGCCACGTTTTTTAAGAGAATCAACAGCCAAGATTGCTGAGCCACCTGTTGCCAACATTGGGTCTACCACAAAAATTTGACGTTGGTCAATATCTTCAGGCAATTTCACTAAGTACTCAACTGGTTGAAGCGTTTCTTCATCACGGTACATACCGATGTGGCCAACCTTAGCAGCTGGAACCAAGCTCAAGAGTCCATCAACCATCCCGATACCTGCACGCAAGATTGGAACGATGGCCAATTTCTTACCTGCCAATTGTTTTTGAACTGTTTTTGTGATTGGTGTTTCGATTTCCACATCTTCTAGTGGAAGATCACGAAGTACTTCATACCCCATCAACATTGCAATCTCATCTACTAGCTCACGAAAAGCTTTTGTAGAAGTATCTGTACGACGCAAGATTGACAATTTGTGTTGAATCAATGGATGATTAATAACTTCAATTTTTCCCATTTTTGGAATTCCTTCTTTCAATTTATTCTTCTTATTATACCAAAAAACGGTTTAAAAATCTTTCTAAACCATTTATTTTTGATAATTTTTACATTAAATCCGCCTCTTTAAGAGCTGCCTGCACTGTCTCAAGTGGTAAATGGGTTAATTCTGTTCCCTTTTCTTGATAAAGGTATTGGGCATAGTCGTCCATTCGGTACTGGTTGATATAAACCACGCGCTTACAACCAACCTGAAGCAATTGTTTTGTACAGTTTAGACATGGAAAGTGGGTCACATAGGCTGTAAAGCCTTTGGGAACCCCACGTTCTGCACCTTGGAGAATGGCATTAACCTCTGCGTGAAGAGTGCGAACACAGTGACCTTCAATGACCAGACATTCGTGATCAATACAATGCTCAGTCCCTGACACCGAACCATTATAACCAGTGGAAATAACTTTATTATCCTTTACCAAAATTGCGCCCACTTTGGCACGTTTACAAGTGGAACGATTGGCAATTAGTAAGGCTTGGGCTGCAAAATACTCATCCCATGCTAGTCTTTTTTCAGTCATATCTCTTCTCCTTTTTCTCTATTTTTTAAAAAATGGTAAACCTAAATCTGCAATCTTTTCAGCTGGTACCTTCATGCCATCCTTGATCCATTTTAGAAGGACAGAAACGATGGCCGAGCTCCAAAAGGAATGAAGATAAGAGCTGACACCTTTTGATTTCCCATGGTATTTTTCTAAAAATTCCTGCATGGCTTGGACAAAGATTTTTTCCAGATGGTAATCCAAGGCCAATTGAATCACTCTGGCTTCCTTTCTTGCTTCTCGGAAAAGGTGAACCCAGACCAGATAAAGGTCTGTCTTTAAATCATAATGATGCAACTGTTCCATAATATTGTGGACAGTTCGTTTAAATACGCTTTCTAAAATCTCCTCTTTGGAATCATAATTGCGATAAAAGGCCGCACGAGAAACGCCTGCACGTTTGACCAATTCAGAAATACTAATCTTGGTCAGGTCCTTTTTTTCCAAGAGTTGCAAGAGGGCTGTTTCGATGGCTTCTCTAGTTAATAAATTGGATTCTTGGTTTGATTTTCTGAGATTTTCAAGAGACTTTTCAGAGATTCTACGTTCAGACATAACATTTTCTTTCTACTTGTCACAACAGACGGATGAGGCTTTTGTTTCAAGGGCTTTCATGATATAATTGTAAAAAAAGACAGAACCTTTGTCAATGTATAACTGACAAAGATGGAGAATTTCTATGACTTGGAAGATTATTGCTGACTCTGGTTGTGATTATCGTCAGCTGGCAAGACCAGCTATTGACACGACCTTTGTAAGTGTGCCCTTAACCATTCAAGTAGCTGATCAGGTCTTTGTTGATGATGCCAGTCTTGACATTGACCAAATGATGGAAACCATGTATGCAACTGCAGAAGCTTCAAAATCAGCTTGTCCAAGCCCAGATGATTATTTGCGAGCAATTGAAGGAGCCAAAAACATTTTCCTAGTAACCATCACTGGTACTCTTTCTGGAAGCCACAATAGTGCTCAACTAGCAAAAAATATTTATCTGGAAGAACATCCTGATACTAAAATTCATATAATTGATAGTTTGTCTGCTGGTGGGGAAGTTGACTTGCTCGTAGAAAAAGTGAATGACTTGATCGACCAGGGCTTATCTTTTGAAGAAGTGGTTGAAGCTATCACCGCCTATCAAGAAAAAACCAAGTTACTTTTTGTCCTAGCTAAAGTCGATAACTTGGTGAAGAACGGCCGTTTGAGCAAGCTTATCGGTACGGTCGTTGGCCTTCTCAATATCCGTATGGTCGGAGAAGCTAGTGAAACTGGAACTCTCGAATTGCTACAAAAAGCACGAGGACCAAAGAAATCAGTTCAAGCTGCCTATGATGAAATCATTAAAGCTGGATATGCTGGTGGCCGTATTGTCATGGCCCAACGTAATAACGAGAAATGTTGCCAACAGCTTTCAGACCGAATACGTGAAACCTTCCCACAGGCGGATATTAAAATTCTCCCAACATCTGGTCTCTGCAGTTTTTATGCAGAAGATGGTGGTTTGCTGATGGGGTATGAAATTGATTAATTGCATTCTTGACAAGAGGTGACTTCATCTCTTGTTTTTTTGTGGTACAATAGAGCTATGAAACATTTTGATACTATCGTCATTGGTGGAGGTCCTGCTGGTATGATGGCTACGATTTCCAGTAGCTTTTATGGACAGAAAACCCTCCTCATCGAAAAAAATCGGAAACTTGGAAAAAAATTAGCTGGTACTGGTGGGGGACGTTGCAATGTAACCAACAACGGAACTCTAGATGACCTACTAGCTGGCATCCCTGGAAATGGGCGCTTTCTCTACAGTGTCTTCTCCCAATTTGATAACCATGATATCATTAATTTTTTTACAGAAAATGGTGTTAAACTTAAGGTCGAAGACCACGGACGCGTCTTTCCTGCTAGTGACAAGTCTCGGACCATTATCGAGGCCTTGGAAAAGAAAATCACTGAACTCGGTGGTCGAGTTGCTACTCAAACGGAGATTGTTTCGGTTAAAAAGATAGACGACCAGTTTGTCCTTAAGTCCGCAGACCAAACCTTCACTTGTGAGAAACTCATTGTCACAACTGGTGGGAAATCCTATCCCTCTACTGGTTCGACTGGTTTTGGTCACGAGATTGCCCGTCATTTTAAGCATACCATTACCGATCTTGAAGCCGCTGAAAGTCCTTTGTTGACAGATTTTCCACACAAGGCCTTGCAAGGAATTTCATTGGACGATGTGACCCTAAGCTATGGTAAGCATGTCATCACTCACGATTTGCTCTTTACCCACTTTGGTTTGTCAGGCCCTGCTGCTCTGCGTATGTCCAGCTTTGTCAAGGGCGGAGAGGTTCTCTCACTGGATGTTCTACCTCAACTTTCTGAGAAAGACTTGGCTACATTTCTAGAAGAAAATCGGGAAAAATCTCTAAAAAATGCCTTAAAAACTTTACTTCCAGAACGCTTGGCAGAATTTTTTGTGCCAGGCTATCCTGACAAAGTCAAACAACTGACTGAAAAGGAACGCGAACAACTTGTCCAGTCTATCAAGGGACTTAAAATTCCTGTAACTGGTAAAATGTCCCTTGCTAAGTCCTTTGTTACCAAAGGGGGCGTCAGTCTCAAGGAAATCAATCCCAAAACTCTAGAAAGTAAGCTGGTACCTGGACTCCACTTTGCTGGCGAGGTACTGGATATCAATGCCCACACGGGTGGGTTTAACATCACTTCTGCCCTCTGTACTGGTTGGGTGGCGGGATCAAACCCAATCTAAATCTGAATTATTTAATGGCTAAATCAGCCCCAAAAGAAAGGAAGTCCTTTGGAACATATTATCTTGTTAAGGGGAGTTACTCCTAATGGAAAAAATGCTATCCCTAAAATGTCTTATCTAGTAGATATCTTAACAGAAGCCGGTTTTCAACAAGTTCGAACCTATATTCAAAGTGGGAATATCATTCTTGAAAGTGATTTAGATTTAGAAGAAATACGAGAATGTGTTCATACTCTGATAAAGGAAAAAATTGGGGCCGACTTAAAAATGGTTATCAAGAACAAAAGTGATTTTAAAAAAATTGTCCAAGAAAACCCGTTTGGAGAACACTATCTTTATGACCGTATACATGTGATTTTTTATCAAGAATCTATTCAAAGTCTCCCTTTAGAAAAATTGAAAATTGATTACGGTGAAGAAGAAATTTGTATCGGTAACCATTGTCTTTACCTCTATCTCCCTAGAACTACAAAACAAAAGAAACTCCATACCAACTATCTTGAAAAACTTTTCAATGTAGATTTGACCATGCGAAAACTAAATGTGGTAGAAAAATTATTAAGCAAGTAGTGCTTGAATTTAGTAAAAATCGGAAGAATACTCCTCCGATTTTATTTTGTATGAGTTTGGACATAGTGGGCAATGACATCTGATGTGTACTGGGCTGTACCAGGTCCAAATTTGTCAATGTTTTCCTTAAATTCTGGGTTATAGACGTAGCCCTTGCCGATATATCCGAAGACCTCAACAGAACAATCAAATCCATAAGTACGAATGGCTTGCAAGAGCTTGGTTGCTTGCTCTTGGTTTTCAATTGCTGTTGCAGGCAGACCAGCTTGAAGATTTTGTGCCAAAGCTTGAAAAACTTGGTTGAAGGCAGCCGTAGCCTCGTCTTCGTGACCTTTCTGGCGCTCAATCGCTTGATCCATCACTTCTTGTCCATATTTCTCTACCGCCTCTTGGTGGTATTTTTGATGATCTTGGTAGTTAAATCCAGCAAATTTCTCTTGAATGCTCATTTCTCTTTCTCCTTTATGTTCTTGAATGGTTTTTTGCAAGGTGGAAATCAAGTTATCCAGATGTTCCCTCTCTCGAGTCAAATAGTCCAACTGCCTGGTCAAATGAGGCAATAAATCTGTCCTTTCTTCCTTTAACAGCTCTGCTATTTTTTCTAAAGAAAAACCTAGATATTTGTAGTAAAGAATAACCTGAAGGCGTTCCAAATCCTCCTGACTGTAGGTTCGATAGCCGTTTTCCGATTTTAAAGGAACCAAAATTCCTATCTTATCGTAGTGATGCAGGGTCTTGACAGAGACGCCCGAAAGCTGCGCAGCTTCTTTTATATGGTACATGATTTCCTCCTTACATTGATAGTATAACCCCTCCCCTTAGGTCAGAGTCAAGCGTTTTTGCGAAATTTTTTACTTTATCATAACATGAAAATGGTTTTCTTGACAGACCTTAGAAAACATGATAGGATAGTCAAGTCTATCAATCAAAAGAAAGGCTCATTTTGAGTACTTATGAGGCTATTTGCCAAGGGCAGTAGCTTTTTCTTTTGTAATACTAATTTTAGGAGTTTAACTATGTCTGAAAAATCGCAATGGGGTTCTAAATTGGGCTTTATCCTAGCGTCTGCTGGCTCAGCCATCGGACTTGGTGCCGTTTGGAAATTCCCTTACATGACTGCTGCTAACGGTGGAGGAGGCTTTTTACTGGTCTTTCTCATTTCCACTATTCTAATCGGTTTCCCTCTTTTGCTAGCTGAATTTGCCCTCGGCAGAAGTGCTGGTGTCTCTGGGATTAAAACCTTTGGAAAACTCGGCAAGAATAGCAAGTACAACTTTATCGGTTGGATTGGTGCCTTTGCCCTTTTTATCCTTTTATCGTTTTACAGTGTTATTGGAGGATGGATTCTAGTCTATCTAGGCATTGAGTTTGGGAAATTGTTCCAACTTGGTGGAACGGGGGATTACGCTCAGTTATTTACTTCAATCATTTCAAATCCAGCCATTGCCCTAGGAGCTCAAGCAGCCTTTATCTTATTGAATATCTTTATTGTATCACGTGGGGTTCAAAAAGGGATTGAAAGAGCTTCGAAAGTCATGATGCCTCTTCTCTTTATCATCTTTGTTGTCATCATTGGGCGCTCTCTCAGTTTGCCAAATGCCATGGAAGGGGTTCTTTACTTCCTCAAACCAGATTTCTCTAAGCTGACCAGTGCTGGTCTCCTCTATGCTCTGGGACAGTCTTTCTTTGCCCTCTCACTAGGGGTGACAGCTATGTTGACCTATGCTTCTTATTTGGATAAGAAAACAAATCTAGTCCAGTCAGGGATTTCCATCGTAGCCATGAATATTTCAGTATCCATCATGGCAGGTCTAGCCATTTTCCCAGCCATGTCAGCCTTCAATATCCAATCTGAAGGGGGACCGAGCCTGCTCTTTATCGTCTTGCCTCAGCTCTTTGACAAGATGCCTTTTGGAACCATTTTCTACATCCTCTTCCTCATGCTCTTCCTCTTTGCGACGGTCACTTCTTCTGTCGTTATGTTGGAAATCAATGTAGGCAATATCACCAATCAAAACAACAGCAAGCGTGCCAAATGGAGTGTTATTTTAGGAATTTTGACCTTTGTCTTTGGAATCCCTTCAGCCCTATCTTACAGTATTATGGCAGATGTTCATATTTTTGGGAAGACCTTCTTTGATACTATGGACTTCTTGGTTTCCAATCTCCTTATGCCATTTGGAGCTCTCTGCCTTTCACTTTTTACAGGCTATATCTTTAAAAAGGCTCTTGCAATGGAGGAACTCCATCTCGATGAAACAGCATGGAAACAGGGACTGTTCCAAGTCTGGCTCTTCCTTCTTCGTTTCATCATTCCAATCATCATCATCGTGGTCTTTATCGCCCAATTTATGTAATTAAAAAGGACTTGAGTAATGAACTCAGGCCCTTTCTTTTTTATGGATGGCTAACAATCAATTCCAAATCTTGTCCTTCCAAGGTCCAAGCTTCAACATCACTTGGTAGGATAAAGTGGCTACCTTTTTGGATTGGATAGTTTTTCCCGTCAACAGTAAGCTGACCTTGACCAGCTAAGACACTGAATAAGCTGTAGTCAGCTGTCTTTTCGAAGTCAACTTTTCCAGTAATTTCCCACTTGTAAACT
>DXLD01000029.1:1162-13675 GCA_019414935.1 Streptococcus sp. | reverse complement strand
TTTCACCCCTAAAAGTCAATAGATATGAAAAATATTTTTCTGAATTCCACTCTTTTTATCTCTAAAAAACCTCGCTTTCGCGAGGCTCTTCTATTTATAAGATAAGGCACGTTTAAAGGTTTTCCAAGGACCTAAATCATCTGTTTGCAGAACGAGGCTAGCATACATACGTCCGATAAAGACTGTTGCAGTTACTGCAAAAGCAATCGTAATCGCAAGCGAAATCCAAGCTTCTAACCCATTTGCATAGCCATTAATGGCTCTAAATGGCATGAAGAAGGTCGAAATAAAGGGAATATATGAACCAATCTTCAAGATGAGATTGTCACCAGCTGCACCTAGAGCTGTCACTCCAAAAAAACCACCTATAATCAAAATCATCAAAGGCGACAAGGCTTTTCCTGAGTCCTCAGGACGAGAAACCATAGAACCTAGGAAGGCTGCTAAAACAACGTACATAAAGAGGCTAACCAAGACAAACAATAAGGTGTTGAGCGAGAAAGCCTCTCCTATATGGTTTAAAATACCAGATTGTGCCAAGATTGGTAGGTCTTTAAAGAGAAGAATGGCAGCAAGTCCACCCACGACGTAAATGCCAATATGGGTCAAAATCACAAGAAGCAGAGCCAGCATGCGAGCGTAGAAATAATAACTAGCTCGGATACTAGAGAAGACCACCTCCATGATTTTGGTTCCTTTCTCGCTAGCCACTTCCTGAGCAGTGACACTAGCATAAGTAATTAAAATCATATAGAGAAAGCCACCAACCGCTGTAGCCGCGATTGTTTGAATCATTTTTTTATTTTCCTTGGATTCATCAATTTTCTCCGTAAAGTTAACTGTTTGTTCTAAGCGTTTTTCCTGTTCTTGTGACAAATTAGCTGCCGAACGATTGAGTTGGTATTGCAGTTCGTTGAGCTTATTGGTTACTGCTAGCTTGATTCCTATTTCAAGAGAAGTTTCACCATGATAGACGGCCTTGAGGACGCTGTCCTCTTGGTCAATGGTTAGGTAACCCTTGATTTTCTCATCTTTGATAGCAGCTTGGGCACTGGCTTCATCCTTATAATCAAAGTTGATACCATTGGTACCCTTGAGCCCATCTTCCACAGATGGCACAGTTGTTACTACTGCTATCTTACTATTCTTGGCCATAGAAGACCCTTGGAGATAGCCAATTCCTACAGATAAGGCTAAAAAGAGGAACGGCGAAATCACCATAAAGAAGAAACTCCACGATTTGACATGTCGAAGATAGGTTTCCTTCATTACAACCCACATATTTCTCATACTTCCACCCCTGATTCTAGTTTAAAGATTTCATCAATTGTTGGCGCTTGTTGGTCAAAGGTTGCGATGTATTGCCCCTGAGTCAAGATTGGGAAGAGTTCCCTTCCAGCGCTCTCATCCTCCAAGATCAATTTCCAACTGCCTTGTTTGGTCAAACTCACCTGCTTAACATGAGGAAGATTTTCCAATTCTTCCTTGCTTCGTTCACTTGAAACAAAGAGACGCGTTTTCCCGTATTGATTGCGAACATCCTGAACTGGTCCATGCAAGACCACACGGCCATCTCGAATCATGAGAATATCGTCACAAAGCTCCTCGACATTGGTCATGACATGGTCAGAAAAGATAATGGTTGCCCCACGTTCTTTTTCTTGAAAAATGACTTGCTTGAGCAATTCAGTATTGACTGGGTCCAATCCACTGAAAGGCTCATCCAAGATAATCAAGTCTGGCTCATGAATCAGAGTAATAATGAGCTGAATTTTCTGCTGATTTCCTTTTGACAGACTCTTAATTTTATCTGTCAGCTTCCCTTTCACTTCCAACCTCTTCATCCATTGAGGGAGTTTTTCCTTGACCTCCTTGGCATCCATGCCTTTTAGAGTCGCCAAGTAGCGAACTTGTTCAAGGACTGTCAATTTCGGCATGAGACTGCGTTCTTCAGGCAGATAGCCAATCCGAGCGTAGGTCTCCTGACGAATATCCTGACCATCCAGACTGATTTCTCCTTGATATTCTAAAAACTTCAAAATACTGTGGAAAATCGTTGTCTTCCCAGCACCGTTTTTCCCGACTAATCCCAAAATACGACCAGGTCGTGCTTGAAAGTCAATACCAAACAAAACTTGCTTGGATCCAAAACTTTTCTCTAGACTTCTTACTTCTAGCATCTTTCACCTCCGAAATGTCTTGCACTCATTATACTCCTTTTTGATAACCTTTACAATGACTTCTGTCCATTTTTATCATCCTCATTTTAGTAGAAAATCTTAGGGTACTTTGAGTTATGAGTACATTATACACTGGTAAACTCCAATTTATCTTCTCTGCTCCTCAACTGTCTATTTTTGATCCTGAATTGTTATTTAAAAAGCAAAAATCCACCCCGAAGGATGGATTGATAAGTTAACGCACTTCTGCATTGACTTTTTCTTCGAGAGAAGCTTGGATTTTTTCCATGTAGCGTGCGACTTCTTCGTCCGTCAAGCTATCTTCTGGATTTTGGAAGGTCAAGCTATAGGCCATTGACTTCATACCAAGTCCCAATTTTTCACCTGAGAAGACGTCAAAGAGTTTGATATCTGTCAAACGTTTCACGCCTGCAGTTTGGATAGCATCCACAACTTCTTGGTGAGTCACTTCTGCTTTGAGAAGGAGGGCAACGTCACGGCTAACTACTGGGAATTTGGTGATTTCCACAAATGGAGCAGCTGGTTGAAGGGCAGCTTCGATGGCTGAAAGGTTGAGCTCAGCCACATACGTTTCTGGAATATCGTAGGCCTTAGCAGTGACTGGGTGTACTTGACCAAGGAAACCAAGAACTTGATCGCCGAGTGAAATCACAGCTGTACGACCTGGGTGAAGGCTAGCGATTTCAGATGTTGCCGTATAGGTTACTTGGAGTCCCAAACGAGCAAAGAGGGCTTCAAGGATTCCCTTAGCATAGAAGAAATCAACTGGAACTGCTGCTGTTTGGAAATCTTTTTCAGCAACCAAGCCTGTCAAGGCAAAGGCAAAGCTGTTGATTTCATTTGGAAGTTCTTCTTTTGGATTACCTGTTTGTTCAAAGACTTTTCCAATCTCGTAAAGGGCCAAGTTTTTATTCTTACGAGCCACGTTGTAGGCAACGGTATCAAGGATACCAGAAATCATATTTTGACGGAGGACAGAACGGTCCACTGTCATTGGCCACATGAGTTCAGTAAGGTTACTTGGTTGAGCCGTAAACTCGACTGCTTTTTCAGGAGTTGTTAGAGCGTAGGTGATAATTTCTGTCAAACCTGCTCCTTCAGCAATCGTACGAACTTGACGGCGGAGTTTTTGTGTAGCTGTCAATTCACCAGCTGTACCGTCATCTTTTGGAAGACTAGTTGGCAAACGGTCATAACCATAGATACGAGCGATTTCTTCAAAGAGGTCTGCTTCAATAGTGATATCCCAACGACGACGTGGTACGCTGACTGTAAAGCTATCTGCATTGCCAGAAAGACCAAATCCAAGACGACGGAAGACGTCTTCTACATCAGCATAAGAAAGCTCAGTTCCGAGGACACGGTTAACATCAGCAAGAGTTGAAGAAACTTCCACATCAGAGGTATCAAGTTCACCCGCTGAAACGATGCCTTTACGCACCGTCGCACCTGCAAGTTCTGCAATCATGCTAGCTGCCGCATCAAGTGCTTCGTTAACTGTTGCCACATTAATCCCTTTTTCAAAGCGAGAAGACGATTCTGAACGAAGGTTGAGGCGACCGCTAGTCTTACGGATAGATTTTCCATTGAAAACAGCTGCTTCAAGGACAACACGACTAGATTTTTCAGAAATTTCGGTTGCTTGACCACCCATAACACCTGCAAGGGCTACTGGCTTGTCTGCGACAGTGATGACTAGGTCATTTGTTTCCAAGTCACGTTCTTCACCATCCAAGGTCACTAATTTTTCACCAGCACGAGCTTCACGCACACGGATGTCAGTCCCTTCAAAGGTATCCAAGTCAAAAGCATGCATTGGTTGACCAAAGTAGAGCAGGATGTAGTTTGTCACGTCCACCACGTTGTTAATAGGACGGATACCTTCATTCATAAGAAGGTTTTGCAACCATTGTGGACTTGGTGCGATAGTCACATTGTCCAAGATACGAGCTGCATAGTAAGGCGCCTTGTCTGTCTCAATGCCCACAGAAAGAGCATCTGCTGCAGTTTGGTCAGTTTCTGAAAGAGTAAATTCTTTAAAGTTGACCGCCTTGTCATAGATGGCAGCCACTTCGTGAGCTACTCCACGCATAGAAAGGGCATCTGCACGGTTTGGTGTGATTGAAAGTTCGATGATTTCATCATCCAAGTCTAGGTATGAGAAGACTTCACCCCCAGGAACGGCTTTTTCTGGCAAGATTTGGATTCCATCTGCGAATTCCTTAGGCACAACTGAGTCAGAAATTCCCAATTCACCAAGGGAACAAATCATCCCAAGTGACTCAAGACCGCGGATTTTCCCTTTTTTGATCTTGTAATTATCAGCGATGCGAGCTCCTGGAAGAGCCACCATGACTTTGATACCAGCACGCACATTCGGTGCACCACAAACAATTTGACGGGCTTCTTCTTCGCCAACGTTAACCTGACAAACATGAAGGTGAGTTTCTGGCACATCTTCGCAAGACAAGACCTCACCGACGACAATTTTTGAGAGACCGGTAGCCGGTGATTCCACACCTTCTACCTCGATCCCTGTGGTTGACATTTTTTCAGCCAACTCTTGTGATGGCACATCAATGTCCACCAATTCTTTTAACCATTTATAAGATACAAGCATAATTCTGATTGTAAGGTCCCACCAAGTAAGACCTTTTCAATTCCTTTCTTTTTCTTCGAGTCAGTCCTCACCATTTCTCGTCAAGAGTAGCTGACTAGGACTGTGTTTCAGGTTTCAATCTTATTTAAACTGTTCTGAGAAGCGGACATCTCCTTGGTAGAATCCACGGATATCGTTGATTCCGTAACGGAGCATAGCTACACGCTCTTGTCCAAGACCAAAGGCAAATCCAGAGTAGACCGTTGCATCAATTCCACTCATTTCGAGAACACGTGGGTGAACCATACCGGCACCCATGATTTCAATCCAACCAGTTTTCTTACATACGTTACAGCCTTCTCCACCACACTTGAAGCAAGAAACATCCACCTCAACAGATGGCTCTGTGAATGGGAAATAAGATGGACGCAGACGAATCTGACGCTCTTCACCGAACATCTTTTGGACAATCAACTGAAGTGTTCCTTGCAGGTCTGCCATAGAGATGTTTTTCCCAACAACCAAGCCTTCGATTTGGTGGAATTGGTGACTGTGGGTCGCATCGTCCGTATCACGACGGAACACACGCCCTGGTGAAATCATCTTCAAAGGACCTTTTGAAAAATCATGTGCATCCATAGCACGGGCCTGAACTGGAGACGTGTGAGTACGGAGCAAGATTTCTTCTGTGATATAGAAAGTGTCTTGCATATCACGGGCTGGGTGGTCTTTGGGAAGGTTCATACGTTCAAAGTTATAGTAATCTTGCTCTACTTCAAAACCATCCACGACTTGGTACCCCATACCTATAAAGATATCTTCGATTGCTTCACTCGTTTGTGTCAAAACATGACGGTGACCAGTCGCAACTGGACGACCTGGAAGTGTCACATCGATGCTCTCACTAGCAAGTTGAGCTGCGACTTTCTTTTCTTCCAAGAGCTTAGCTGTTTCTTCAAAAGCAGCTGTCAAGACATCACGAGCTTCATTGACGTGTTTCCCAATGATTGGACGCATCTCAGCAGAAACATCTTTCATCCCTTTGAGGATTTCAGTGAGCGAACCCTTTTTACCAAGGACAGAAACACGCAAATCTTGCATCTCTTTTTTATTTTCAGCAGTAATCTGCTTCAAGCTAGCCAGCGTTTCTTCACGAAGCGCTTTTAATTGTTCTTCAATAGTTGACATAATTCCTCCATCAGTCTCTCGTAGATAAAAAGAAAACCACATGCCAAAAACTCCACTCGGAGCGTTGACACGCGGTACCATCCGTTTTTATCTGACAAGTCAGACCTTCATTTCTAAATCCATGCACAAGTGAATTCACCCAGCTTTCATATAGAGAGCTTGCAGTCACGGCTCTCCTCCCTGATATACTTCCCTTGAGTTACTAGTCTTGCAGATTTCTATTCAATTACTACATAGTTTATCAGATTTTGAGTTAAAAAACAAGTTAGATTAGACTAATTTCAGTATAAAAAGGAACAAGACACAATGCACTACCTATTTATAAGGCCTGTTTCATCTGCTTTCCTTTTCAATAAGAGAGTTGCTGCTTGATTAAAACCATCACACCAGTTATACCATTTTGCTTCATACTCATCTTGAGCTAAGATATGATTTTTTAAATCCAGAACAGAGTAAATCATTCTTTCCTCACAAGCTTGCGCATAGAGATGATATAGTTCATCACCACCATCTCTATCCCACTCAGCAGAAATCGTATCCCGACCTGCCAATAAAGCCTGATAAGCCCTGTGATGTCCATCTGTAATCAACAAGCAATTTCCAAAGGCAAGAATACTGATTGGATCGACTTGGATTGTTTCTGCCGACTGGTAAAGCATCTGAATATCTTGCAACTTCTTTTCTGATAAGTATAGTTGAGTCGGATGAAGATCTGCTATATTGACTTTCATTTCTTTCTCCTCAAAGGAATTTGATACTCACTTCTGCTTGCCTTTAAATCGCCATTGGAATCGGAGCTTGTCATAGAAGGGAAACTCGATAAACAGGACTCCCAAGCCCACACAGAGACTGGCAAGGACATCTGATGGATAGTGAACTCCCAGATAGACCCTTGATACCAGCACACTGACTAGGTAGAGACCAAGGACGATTTGCACGATTTTTCTCCAGACTGGATTTTTAATCCGTTGACTGAGAATGACAATCAGAGAACCGACCATCAAGGTTACAGCCAGAGAATGGCCGCTTGGAAAGGAAAATCCCTTCTCCTCAACCAAGTGTAAAATAGCTGGTCGTGGACGCTGGTAGATATTTTTAAAGGTCACGATTAAAAGACCTGCCAAAGCCAGATTTCCCAGCATAAAGAAACTTTCTATCTTCCATCGCTTACGATAAAAGACAAAGGCTGTAATGACAACCCAAGTAATAATCACTGGAATATCAATCAGACGTGTGATGGCCTTGAACAGAATAGTCAAGTAATCTGGCAAGTCTCCTCGAACGGCAATCTGTATCGGTTGGTCAAAACCAACCAGCGTTTCAGGGTAAAATTTGACCATGTAGCCAAGAATAACGAAAAGTAAAAGGGCAAAACTGCCCTTCATTAAAAATGTTTGTTTATCTCTCATAATGTTTTAAGGCTGGTTTCAAGAGAACATACAACAACCAGAATGAAACGGAAAAGATTACACCCTCAATCAAGTTAAAAGGCAACACCATAGTCATTAGGTAGTTGGAAAGTCCCAAAATTTTTCCAATATCAAAGTTAGCAAACTTAGCGTACAAAGGAACAGCGTAAACATAGTTGAGAACCAACATAGCCACGGTCAAGCCAATAGTTCCAGCTAGAGAGCCTAGTAGGAAACGAAGAGTTGTCCGTTCCTTTTTCCAAATCAAAGCAAATACGATGACAAAAACTCCCAAAGCTACGATATTCATCGGCAAACCAATGTAAGTATTCACTCCCTGACTGTTAAGAAGCAATTTCAAGAGTGAGCGGAGCAAGAGAATTCCTAGAGCAGCAGGTAAGTCCATGACCACTAAGCCCACAAGGACTGGCAAGATACTAAATTCGATCTTGAGGAAGGACGCCGCTGGTAGAAGCGGAAAGTCAAAGTACATCAGCACAAATGAGATGGCTGATAAAATCGCAATGGTCGAAAGTCGACGTGTGTTTGTCATAACAGGTTCCTCCAATTTTCTATAAAATCAGAAGAAGTTAGAAAGGATTCCTCTATCTATTCTCACTTTTTTATATCCTAAAAGTTCCCTCTCACTCTATTGAGCAAGCGGTTACAGTTTGGCTACAAATCTATCAGAACAGACAAAGCTATTCTTTCGTCTTCTCCCATCCAGACTATACTGTCGGTTGTGGAATCTCACCACATCAGCTTGCGCTCGCGGACTTCTTTAAAGAGAAGGAAATAGAGATTTTTCTTTTAGACTAGGCGACAAGCTGTAGGCATAACTTCTGGTTAGGCAAAGCTTGTCAACAAAGTATAAAAGGAAAAGATCATTTCCTAGTTAAAGTCACCGCCGGTCGGGAATCACACCCTGCCCTGAAGACTCTTTTATCATAACAAAAAACGCTTGCAAGCGCAAGCATTTTGTTTGTTTTCATTTTCATTTTTTATTTCAATTTATCCACTTCATAGGTATGAACGAGCTCAAGACCTGCAAAGTTCTGCTGGCGAAGAGCCTCATAGACAATCATGCAGACGGTATTAGACACATTAAGACTGCGGACATGTTCATCATTCATAGGAATACGAAGAGCCTTCTCAGGATGTTCGCGCATAAAGTCTTCAGGTAAACCCTTGTCTTCACGTCCAAAAAGAAAATAATGGTCCTCGTCAGTCGATAAATCCACATCAGAATACACTTTCTCAGCGAATTTAGAAATCAGGTAGAGTTTGCCCTTCATCTGAGACATGAAATCCTCCAAACTCTCGTAAAAATAAATCTCTAGCTTATCCCAATAATCCAACCCCGCCCGCTTCATCTTGCGATCATCGATAGGAAAGCCCATTGGCTTGATGATGTGGAGGGGAGAATTGGTCGCAGCGCAAGTACGCGCGATATTGCCTGTATTTTGTGGAATTTGAGGTTCAAATAATACAATGTGATTTGTCATGACTTGCTTCCTTTCACCATTGCAAAAAAATAGCCACACTGCCCGGAGTCAAGCTCAGCAAACAGCGTGGTTAAGGCATCGTTAACTTACCTCACAACAGGTTTGAAGTAAATCAGCGAAACTACTTTCTTAGTATAACACTTTCAGAATCATTGTCAATAGAAACGACTTGATTTTTTCAATTTTTTCAAGCTATTTCCAAGGGTTGTAAAATCGTCCGTGATTTTGCAAGATAAGTAGTAAACTAGCTACTAAAAACAAGGCCGCCAAAAGCAAGGTAAGATAGTCTCCTTTTTTCAAGGCCTGATAACTATACCAAGTTCGTTTTTTCTCTTTCCCAAAGCGGCGAAGCTCCATGGCGGTCGCGATGGTATCAATGCGTTCTAGAGAGCTGAAAATCAGAGGAGTGATAATGCGCAGATTGCCTTTGATTCGTTGCATAAGAGAAGCTTTCTTGGATAATTCCATCCCACGCGCTTCCTGAGACATCTTGATAGTAAAGAATTCTTCCTGCAAATCTGGAATATAGCGCAAGGTCAGGCTGACTGAATAGGCAATCTTATAAGGCACACCAATTTGATTTAAACTGGAAGCGAACTGACTAGGGTGGGTTGTCATCAAAAAGATAATAGCCAGAGGAATGGTGCAAAGGTACTTAATGGCCAGATTTAGCAGATAAAAGAGCTCTTGACTGGTCAGAGTGTAGGTACCGATTCCCTGCCAAATCACACTTCTCTCTCCGTAAAGTCCAACCCCATATTCAGGAGAAAAGAGATAGACCATCAAGACATTCAAAATCGCAAATACCGTCGCAAAAACTGCCACAAAGGAAACATCTTTAAAGCGGATTTCTGACAAATAGAGGAGAAAGACCGAAAAGACAGCAATCAGCACAAGCAGTCTGGTATCATAGCTAATCATGGCCGCCAATGACACGAGGATGAAAAAGAGAAGTTTTCCAGCTCCTGACAAGCGATGAATCACAGTATCTCTATGCTGGTAACCGATTAATTTAGCTTGCATCCTTCTCTCCTTTCTTTGTAAAATGCCGTTAAAGCAAGTGGATCCACATCTAGTTTCTTGGCCAAGTTGAATATCGAAGTTTCTTTTAGATTGGCTTTTACTAATAGCTCAGGATTGCTCAAAAGACTAGCTGGATCAGTATCGGCAATCAATTCCCCATCCACCATGACAAGGGCCCGATCTGAATAATCCAGCATCAATTGCATATCATGCGTAATCATGACAATGGTATGCCCTTTTTGATGCAGTTCTTCGAGAAATTCCATAATCTCAGTATAGTTCTTCTGGTCTTGACCTGCTGTCGGCTCATCTAAGAGGATAATTTCAGCTCCTAAAACCAAAATCGAGGCAATAGTGACACGTTTTTTCTGTCCAAACGAAAGGGCAGAAATGGGCCAATTACGGAATTCATAGAGACCACAGATTTTCAAAGTTTCATAGACTCTCGTTTCAATTTCCTGCTCGTCCACACCTCGCAAACGAAGTCCCAGAGCCACCTCATCAAAAATCATATTGGTCGAAATCATTTGATTGGGATTTTGTAGTACATAGCCTACTCGTTCCGCCCGCTCTGCAACAGAATCTCCTTTTATATCCTGTCCCTCCCAAAGATAGCGGCCTTCCGTCTGAATAAAGCTACTTAAGGCCTTGGCAAGGGTTGATTTCCCAGCCCCATTTTTTCCGACAATAGCAATCTTTTCACCCTTTTTAATATCCAAATGTAGTGATTTTAAAATCGGTCTATCATCATAAGAAAAAGACACGTCCTCTAGTCTAAAGAGTGACTGCAATTCTGGAATCTCTTTTGTCAGTTCAGTCTGCAGCTGAACCTGACCTTTTGAGATAGACATATTAGCCAGATTCGCTAATTGTTCTTCCTTGGCTAAATCCACACCCAATTGACGGAGAGTGGTTAGATAAAGGGGTTCTCGAATTCCATTTTGTGTCAATAAATCAGTCGCCAGTAACTGATCAGGGCTCCCATTAAAAAGGATACGGCCATCGTTTATCAAGATAATCCGATCCACAGGGCGATGCAGAACATCCTCCAAACGGTGCTCAATAATAAGGGTCGTCGTCCCCTCCTCCTTATGAATCTGGTCAATCAATTCGATAATATCCTGACCTGACTTGGGATCAAGATTAGCGAGTGGCTCATCAAACAAGAGAATCGGACTTTCATCAATCAAAACACCAGCCAGACTAACCCGCTGCTTTTGTCCACCTGACAAATCCTGGGGACGCTGATTCAGTAAAGAAATAAGGTCCAACTTTTCTGCCCATTTATGAACACGATTTTTCATCTCATCTAGAGCTGTCACATCATTTTCCAAAGCAAAAGCCAAATCTTCTGCCACGGACAGACCGATAAACTGCCCATCTGTATCCTGCAAAACTGTACTGACCAGATGAGATTTATCATAGATGCTAATATCAAAGGCTGCTTGCCCCTTGATCAAAAATTCTCCAGACATCTGACCCTTGTAAATATTGGGAATAATTCCATTCAAACACTGACCCAAGGTAGACTTGCCTGACCCAGATGGGCCAACAATTAAGACTTTCTCTCCCTTATAAATAGTCAAGTCCACTCCTTGCAAGGTCGGTTCTTGTTGCGTTTCATACTGGAAAGAGAAATCCTTCCACTCAATTATAGCTTCTTTCATCTTACTCTCTTCATTCGCTTCTTAGACTTCTATTTTATCATAAATCAAGCCCTTCTTGCAGTCTCTTCTCGTAAAATCTTAGCGTCAAAAAGAGTCCTATCATAGCTTGCTTGCCTAACTAATCAATAAACATCGAAAAAGACTGGTTGTCCAGCCTTTTCTCTTATGTTAATCCTTTTTCAAACTTCCTGAACGAGTCTGCGTACGTGAATAAGCTAGCAAGAGAAGGGTACCTGCGATAGCTACAGTTACAGCATTTGCAATTCCCGCAACAATCCCTTGGGCAAATACTTTTTCTGCCGCTTCTTGATAAATCACAACATCTCCAAGTGGTGCCAAGACACCCCAAACAAGAGCATTTGCAACAATCTGAATGAGGTTAAAGAAGACAATATCCTTCAACTCAAAAACACCCTGTGTTACTCGAATGTATTTTCTAAAGAGACCTACAGCTAGACCAAAGAGACCACTAGCAATAATCCAAGTCCACCATAGACCGTAGCCAGCAAGAGAGTCCTTCACTGCATGCCCAATTAAACCAACAAGTAGTCCCACTAGAGGGCCAAAAATAATAGACAAGAGGCTCTGTACCGCATACTGAAGCTGGATGCTTGTATTTGGAACAGGCGTTGGAATACTGATCATCCCGATGACAACAAAGAGCGCAGCTCCAACACCGATAGCAACAACTTGTTTAATTGATTGATTTTTCATCTATATTCTCCTATTTTATGATTCTATTTTCTTTATTTCAATGGTCCAAGATGAACCGACACCCACATTATAGGCCTTGGCAAAGGAACCTTGGTTGATAGCCAGACCTAAACGATAGAGAGAGTTGATGTAAAGGATGGGTTGCCCAATTCTCACATCTGCAAATGATTTGCCATAGACAACCTGATTTTGATAGACCAGCATATC
>DXLD01000029.1:0-1062 GCA_019414935.1 Streptococcus sp. | reverse complement strand
GAAAGAGTCCCATTATCTGGCGTGACAATGTATTGATTTTTTGCAGTCTTGGCAACCACACTCTTACGTTTCGAGCCGACACCTGGATCGACCACCGATACAAATGTCGTTCCCTCAGGCCAGTAATCCACAGTCTGAAAGAGACGGTAACTTCCCTCAAAAATATTATAAGGCGTAATATCGTGCGTCAAGTGATGAATTTTTAAGGTTGGAGATTCTTCTAAAGCCACTCCAATCATAGCCGATACCGCACCATCTACCAGACCAAAGTCTGATTGTAATACCAGTAAATTATTATTCATTTTATCTCCTTATACATCCTTTATCATACCATATTTCAGAGAAAGTCGCTAATAGCTATTTCAATTGCTTAGGGTATAGTTTTACCTTATAGCAAATTTCCTACTAAAAGCTCTGGTGATTAGCTAGTAGGTGCATTTTTTCTTGAAAAAAGGTATGATAGTTACATCATGAAAAAGTAGGTTTTAATATGAAAATTATCCTTGTCGGAGGGGGAAAAGTTGGTTTTGCCCTCTGTCGCTCCTTGGTTGCAGAAAAGCATGATGTTTTGCTGATTGAGCAAGACGAAGCCGTCCTCAATCATATTGTCAATCGCTTTGATATCATGGGTATCCTTGGCAACGGAGCTGATTTCACCATTCTTGAACAAGCAAGTGTCCAGGATTGTGATATCTTTATCGCCCTGACTGAATACGATGAAGTGAACATGATTGCAGCCGTTCTAGCCAAAAAAATGGGAGCTAAAGAGACCATCGTTCGGGTGCGGAACCCTGAATATTCTAACTCTTATTTTAAAGAAAAGAACATTCTCGGTTTTTCTCTTATCGTTAATCCTGAACTCTTGGCTGCCCGCGCCATTGCCAATATCATCGACTTCCCCAACGCCCTATCTGTCGAACGTTTCTTTGGTGGACGGGTCAGCTTGATGGAATTCACTGTTAAATCCTCCAGTGGTCTTTGCCAAATGCCCATTTCTGATTTTCGTAAAAAATTCGGTAATGTCATTGTCTGTGCGATAGAAAGGGATCATCAAATTATCAT
>DXLD01000028.1:0-14416 GCA_019414935.1 Streptococcus sp. | reverse complement strand
TCGTATTTACCGTTAACAAATCCTTTAGCGATGTTTTTAGCCAATTCATCACCAACAAGTTGTGCACCCATAGTGATCATACGTGAGTTGTTGTGGCCGCGAGTCATATAAGCTGAACGTTCGTCAGATACTTCTGCAGCAACCATTCCTTTGATCTTAGTTGCGACCATAAATGGACCAGCTCCATAAGCATCAATCACGATACCAAGGTTTTGTTCTTCTTTGTTTACTTCTGCAGCAACAGCAAGAGTCACATCAACAAAGTCTTGACCTTCAGCTGTAACATCCACAACATGGAAGTTTTCTTTTTCCAAGAAGTCTTTCACAACTTCTTTCAATCTCAAACCTGCAGCATCTGCACCGATAACAATAGACATATTGTATACTCCTTTTATTTTTCTAGGCTAGTAAAACCTTTTATAGTTAGCAGTTTACCTACAAAAAGCTTCCTAGCAGTTTATTGACAAATTGAATTGAATGAGATGAATAACACCTTATTCAAGTTTAGGAAATCAGTTTCCTAGAAATAATCTTTCTCCACGAAAGAGAATATAACAAGTGATTATTTGTTTGTTACAAACATCATTTGTTGCTCACAAACATAATATACTCCAATTTACCGAAAAAGTCAACAGTTAATGTTTGTTTTTGTGTTTTTTTAACTAAAAAATTTCGATATCAAATCCAATTTGATCCACTTGAGCAGGTTCTAGGAGACGAACATTCTTCTTATCTTCTAGATGATCTCCTTCTTCAAGGGATGTTGACAAGCCAGACCATGGTTCAAAAGCAATGAAAGGTCCTTTATTCAAAGTTGACCATATAATGAGATTTGGAAACTCTGCAAAGTGCACTTTTAATCCCTTATCATGTTTACGAGAACGAAGCGCAATTGTTCTAGATTGCAATTCATCTAAGGTGACTGCATCTGTACTGAAAAGATCATAGCTGAGGTCTAATTCTTTTTGACCTTCTAGCCATGGACTTCTATCATGGAAATCCAGCATACCCGTTTCTGGGAAAGGACGTGGAACAGAGCAAGTCTCTTCTTTTTCAAACTCTAGATAATAATCTTCATAGACTTCATCATCGAGCAGAGGACAATTAAATCCTGGATGTCCACCAATAAAGTAAGGCATGACCTTGCTAGTTTCTTTATTGAAAATTTTGTATTGAGTTCGTACTGTCTTGCCAGTAAGGCTATAAGTGATTTCTAGGCGGAAATGATAAGGGTAGTTCTGATAGCTATTCTCATCGTCTTCGATTGCAAAAGTTACGCTATTATCTGTCTGTTCAACTAATTCAAATTCTTTCTTGCGAACCAAACCATGACGAGGAATCTTTCCTTTGCTTTCTTGCCCCTTCTCATCTATATAAAGTGCTGTATCCTCTCTCAATGAACCACAAATTGGAAAGAGAACAGGAGCTTGTCCACTCCAATAAGTAGGATCTCCTTGCCACAAATACTCAAGTCCCTCAGCATCTTTTATAGAAGAAAGAGCCCCACCAAAACTGTTAAATTCAACTCTTAATTGTTCTGATTTTAATTCAATTACCATTATTTTCTCCGATTTCTTGATAGTTTATAAAAAACTAGGCTGTCACTCCTAATGGTATGACAACCTAGTTTCAACAATTTACATTTTATAGGAGCGCATTATTTTGCTTTTGCTGCGTACTCTTCGTTACGTTTGATCATTTGTTTTCTGTACCATGCAAAGATACCGATATAGAATACAAGGAAGGCTACAGCACCAAGGATTGCTTTGATATCACCAGTTGTAGTGTTACCAATTGTCCAACCAAGAAGTTTTTCGATTGGTCCTTCAAGAGTTGAGTGAGTGATCAATTGAGTTTGGCTCACACCTTCTGGGAAGGCACCTACACCTTTAGCAAGTTCTGTTGCAAATGGCGCGATAAGTGTACCTGAAAGAAGGAAGAGTGGCAACAAGAGTGTTCCGAAGATAATCATACGGAGCAATTTACCACGTGTTACAACCAAGAGAGCTGGAGTAACACCCATAGCGATGATACCTGCAAGTGGCAAGATACCATTTCCGACGTTTGAAAGAAGCACAGCTTCAATCAACATAATTGGTGCAAGTACGTTTGCACAAGCCCAGATTTCAGCACGACCAGCGATGAATGGCCAGTCTAGACCGATGTTAAACTTACGTCCTTCCAAACGTTTAGTAGCAACGTTTGTAATACCTTGTGAAAGTGGTTCTACGGCAGCAATGAACCATGAACCAATCAGTGAGAAGAGTTCCAAAGCTACACCGGCTGTCAAACCAAGAGACAACCAACCTTTGATAACTTCTTGCCAGTTTGCTGCATCTTTAAGTCCTTCAACCGGATGTGGAGTACCCATCAAACCGATTACGATACCAAGGATGAAACCGATGAAGAATTTAGATCCCCAGAAACCGATTTTTTTGTTCAATTTAGCAGCGTCAAAGTCATATTTATCAAGACCTGGGAAGAATTTTTCAAAAATCTTATCCAAAACCATGATAACTGGGTTCATCATGTAGTTCATGTGAGTTGAAGTCATTGGAGATGAACTTGGTGCGTTAAGAAGGTCATCAAATGTAGGTTTCATCAAGTCAGAGTTGATAATTTTAAGAACACCTACAAGGACAACTGCTGCAGTCGCGATGAAGAGAGAAACCCCTTGACTAACTCCATTGTTGTCAGCATACCATTTAATCAACAGACCTGTGATAGACAAGTGCCAGATATCGAAGATATCGACGTCAAGTGTATCAGTTTTCTTCATAGCAAGCATCACTACGTTGACAATCAACATGATGAGCAAGAAGTAAAGTGTCCAAGCAGATCCCCAAGTGATGGTAGCAAGTGGTGCCCAACCAACGTCGGTGATGTTCAATTGAATACCAGTGTTTTCAACAAATTTTGCAAGTGATGCTGAGAAAGCACCATTTAACATACCAATGATGGCACCGATACCAGTAAGAGCGATGGCAAGTTTGATACCACCTTCAAGCGCTTTGGAGAATTTCACTCCAAAAAGTAGAGCCAATACTGTCAAAATGATCAGCATGATGATTGGTCCACCCATATCCAAGATAGGTTTGAACAGCTTATTGGCTAGTTCGATAATGACATCCATAATAGTTCCTCCCTTTTTATTGTTATATGAATGTTAACAAATTAAAATTAGCTTAATCCGTGTTCTTTGATAGCTGCTTCAATATTGTCAAATACTGGAGCACTCATTGCTGGGATACGGAATAAGATTGGTCCAGCTTCGATAACTGGAATACCTGGGTCAAAACCAAGGTCTGTCGCAGCAATTGGTGTGAAGATGTCATAACCTTTGATAAGGTCTTCATTAACGTCTTTGACCATTACCGCATCACAGTGAACATCGAAACCGCGGTTTGAAAGTTCTTCTTCAAGAGCACTTTTAATTTGGTGGCTTGAGTTAACACCTGCACCGCAGGCAGCAAGAATTTTAATCATATGGATTTCCTCCGATTTAATATTTTTAATAGACAAGATTAAGCAATTGCTTCAGCAATATAAGCATAGATGGCTTCTGGTTCAGAAATTTTTGATAGGTCTTCAAGATGACCATTTCCAGTAAAGAAGTCCATCAACTGAGCAAGAATGTTCGTTTGGCTTGAACTTGAGTTATTAATGATAAAGAAGAGTAAGGATACTTCTACTTCCTTATCTGGCGCAATCATATTGTGGAAAGTCACTGGTTTTTCTAATCGAACTACCACAACTTTTTCGGCAAGATTATGAACTATATCTGTGTGAGGAATAGCCACATTCGGCAAATCCTTACCCAAAAATTCCATATCTAAGCCAGTTGGAAATGACTTTTCACGCGTGATCAAGGCTTCACGATAAGTTGGAGTTACGATTTCTCGTTCTTCCAATAAAGTTGCAACCTGATCAAAGAGATGTTCTTGATTATCCGCTTCTAAGCAAAACACAAGGTTTTTGTCAAAGAAATGATCTAATCCCATAAGGTTTTCCCTTCTTTCCATTAACTTTATGCTATAAGTATAACACTATATGAAATCGTTGTCAATAATTTTTTGTTGTTTTTTGTCCTTTTTTCGATTATTTTGTTTATTTTTATATTTACAACCAAAAACAAACATTTAAAACAAACACTTTAAACGATTTAATCCTATTATAAATGCAAAAAAACAGGCCTATTTAAGCCTGTTTTACTATTGATTCTTATGTAAGTTTCCTGTGAACAAGAAAAACAATTATGATAACTTATTCTTCATCCATGCTCAAGACGCTAAGGAAGGCTTCTTGTGGAACTTCTACTGATCCGATAGCTTTCATGCGTTTCTTACCAGCTTTTTGTTTTTCAAGCAGTTTACGCTTACGAGAAACGTCACCACCATAACATTTAGCAAGTACGTTCTTACGAAGGGCCTTGATATCAGTACGAGCGACAATCTTCTGTCCAATAGCTGCTTGAATTGGCACCTCAAATTGTTGGCGAGGGATGATTTTCTTAAGCTTATCAACGATGAGTTTTCCGCGTTCGTAGGCAAAGTCCTTGTGAACGATAAAGCTAAGGGCATCCACCTTGTCTCCATTGAGAAGGATGTCCATTTTGACCAGCTTAGAGGGGCGATACTCTGACAATTCGTAGTCAAAGCTTGCATAACCACGTGTTGAAGACTTAAGCTTATCAAAGAAATCAAAGACGATTTCAGCCAGTGGAATTTGATAGATAACATTGACACGGTTATCATCAATATAGTCCATAGTCACAAAGTCACCACGCTTGCGCTGAGCTAGCTCCATTACAGCTCCTACGAACTCCTGTGGTACCATGATTTGCGCCTTAACATAAGGCTCTTCAATGGTCGCAATCTTGGTAGGATCTGGGAACTCAGATGGGTTAGACACATCCATAGACTCACCGTCGGTCAAATTAACTTTGTAAATAACAGACGGAGCTGTCATGATGAGGTCGATGTTAAACTCACGTTCCAAACGTTCTTGGATAACATCCATATGGAGAAGTCCAAGGAAACCACAACGGAAACCAAATCCAAGTGCCTGAGATGTTTCTGGTTCAAACTGCAGACTAGCATCATTCAGTTGCAATTTTTCAAGCGCTTCACGTAGGTCATTGTACTTGTTTGACTCGATAGGATATAGACCCGCAAAGACCATAGGATTCATTTGTTTGTAACCATGTAATGGCTCAGCCGCAGGATTGGTTGCCAAGGTAACGGTATCACCCACACGAGTGTCCTGAACTGTCTTGATAGATGCAGCGATATATCCAACGTCACCAGTAGCAAGGAAATCACGACCAACTGCCTTGGGTGTAAAGATACCGACTTCCGTAACATCAAAAGTCTTGCCATTGCTCATAAGCTGAATCTTATCGCCAGGTTTGACCACCCCATCCATGACACGCACTTGAAGAATAACTCCACGGTAAGCATCATAAACAGAGTCGAAAATCAAAGCCTTAAGTGGTGCCGTCACATCACCTGTTGGCGCTGGCACTTTTTCTACGATTTGCTCTAGAATTTCTTCGATGCCAATACCAGCCTTAGCAGAAGCCAAAACTGCTTCACTGGCATCCAAACCAATGACATCCTCAATCTCAGTACGCACGCGCTCAGGATCTGCAGCTGGCAGGTCAATTTTATTAATGACTGGCATGATTTCCAAATCATTGTCCAAGGCCAGATAAACGTTGGCAAGGGTTTGGGCCTCAATCCCTTGGGCAGCATCGACGACCAAAATCGCTCCCTCACAGGCAGCTAGCGAACGTGAAACTTCATAGGTGAAGTCTACGTGCCCCGGCGTGTCAATCAAGTGGAAAATATAAGTTTCCCCATCTTTAGCAGTATAATTCAGCTCGATGGCATTCAACTTAATGGTAATCCCACGTTCTCGCTCTAAATCCATGCTATCCAAAAGCTGTGCTTGCATTTCACGGCTTGAAACGGTCTCTGTCTTTTCCAAAATGCGGTCTGCTAGAGTTGATTTCCCGTGGTCAATATGAGCGATAATAGAGAAGTTACGGATCTTCTCCTGTCGTTTTTTCAATTCTTCTAAGTTCATGATTCTCTTCCTTTCAGGGTATCTATTTATTATAAATTGTTTTTGACATTTTGACAAGACCATACCCTGCTAGGAGTACTAATCTTCAGCAACAAAGCCGTCATTCTCAATAAAGTGGTGTTCTGTCATTCCTTGGTCAGTAAAGACAATCCCATGAAGGACACCACCATAAACAGCTCCTCCATCCATTCCAATCTTGCCATCTTCTGTAGTCCAAAGCTCAGCAGTACCACGCTCTTGCTTTAACAAACCATAGACCGGTGTATGGCCAAAGACAATGATTTTTCCAGTATGATTTTCTGCTTCGTGGAATGGTTTTCTAAGCCATACTTTCTTGTAATCTGTGGTTTCATGCCAGTCGTCTAAGGTCAAATCAATACCTGCGTGCACAAAGATATACTTGTCTGTCTCTACCACAAATGGCATTTGACGAATAAATTCGACCAAGTCTGCTGCTTCAGTAGCAACACGCTTGGCATCCTCAACTCCATCAACCGGTGCATCCAAAGGACGACCTAGGATAGAGTTAATGGTTGTATCTCCACCATTGCGACGATAGTGATCATAGCTTTCTTCTGGATCATCTAGCCATGTCAAAAACATATACTCATGATTTCCTGACAAACAGATAGCCCCTTGATTATCCACTAAGTCCTTAACCATCTCTAGAACACGGCGACTATCTTCACCACGGTCAATCAAATCCCCTAGAAAGAGCAACTGGGTCTGACCATCCCATGTTTTGAGAAGGTCTTCCAGCATCCCAACTTTTCCGTGAACATCTCCAATTACATAATAGTCTGTCATCTTATTTCTCCCTGTTTCTCAACAATTCTCTGGCTTGCGTCAGGGCTGCTTCCGTCACATCATCACCTGCCAACATCTTAGCAACTTCTTCCACTCGCTCTTCAACCGTCAAGAGACGAACAGTCGAAACTGTTGAATGGTCATTACTAATCTTCTCAATAAAGAATTGATAATCCGCAATCGCAATCACTTGTGGCAAATGGGAAATAGCCAGAACCTGACCATGCTGGCCAATCTTGTGAATCTTCTGTGCAATAGCCTGAGCTACACGGCCCGAAACTCCCGTATCCACCTCATCAAAAACAATGCTGGTCTTGCCTTCTTTACGTGAAAAGGCAGACTTAATGGCTAGCATGAGGCGAGACAATTCCCCACCAGATGCAACCTTGACCAAGGGTTTAAAGTCTTCTCCAGGGTTGGTTGAAATATAAAACTCAACCATTTCATTTCCCTCACGACTGAATTTGCCCTTGCTAAAACGAACCTGAAACTGGGCTTTCTCCATATAAAGGTCTTGCAGTTCTTGTTTAATCTCTGCTTCGAGCTGCTGAGCCAAGTCATGACGAGCAGAGGCAAGTTGACCTGCTAAGTCGACAAGATTGACTTCCAATTTCTTAAGCTCTGCTTCCATGTCCTCAGATGAAAGATTATTGCCTGTCAAGAGATTGTATTCATCCGTAATCTTGGCAAAATAAAGCAAGACATCGTCTACAGTCCCGCCATATTTACGAGTAATGGTATGAAGGAGGTCCAAACGATTCTCAACCTGCATGAGACGATTGCCATCAAAATCAAGGTCCTCAATAATAGCTTCCAGACGTTTGCTAATGTCTTCTAAGACATAGTAGGTCTCAGACAGAGAGCTTGAAATTTCACGGTATTCAGGATCATACTCTTCGACGCTTTCCATGTCATTCATGGCTGAACGAACATTGGCCAGACTTGAAAAATCTTCATTGTCCAACATACTGTAGGCATTGGTCAGCGTATCCGCAATATTTTTATGGTTTAGAAGTTTATCTCGCTCTTGGTTAAGAGCCAGGTCTTCTCCAGCCTGCAAGTTTGCTGCCTCAATCTCTGCCATTTGAAATTCCAACATTTCAATACGTGCCTTGTGTTCCTGTTGGTTTTTCTTGACTTCCAGAACCTGCTTACGCATTTTACGGTAGGCATCAAAAATCGTTTGATAGGTTTCTTTCAAGTCCCAAAAAGCTGCATCGCCAAATTCATCCAACATCTGGATATGAAGTTGAGGACGCATTAACTCTTCTTGGTCATGCTGACCATGAATATCCACCAAATGTTGCCCAATAGCACGCAAAACAGACAGATTGACCATCTGGCCATTCACGCGACTGATACTACGACCATTTTGCAGAATTTCCCGACGGATGATAATATCATCACCCATTTCTAAACCTTGCTCATCAAAAATTTCCTGTAAAAGGCGACTATTCTCAACTGAGAAGAGCCCCTCAATCTCTGCCTTTGGCGCACCATGACGAATAACATCTGTCGTCGCACGAGATCCCAACATCATATTCATGGCATCAATGATAATCGACTTCCCTGCACCCGTTTCACCAGTCAGGACAGTCATCCCTTTTTCAAAATTGAGGGAAATAGCCTCAATAATGGCAAAGTTTTTTATCGAAATTTCAAGTAACATATAGACCTACCAATTTTTTACTTGTTCAAAGATTTCCTCAGCTAGACTTTCGCTTCTGGCAATGACTAAAATCGAACTATCATCAGCCAAACAGCTAAAAATCTTATCCGCAAAAGTCTCGATTAACTGAGCTTTTACAAAGGCTGTGTTTCCTGGAATAACTTGGAGATTGATCATCTTGTCCATCAATTCAGCTGACTCAATATTGTCTTCAGCCAGTTGCAAACTTTTCACGATTGATTTTGGTAATTCATAGACATAGGTATTATCTCTCAAAGGAATTTTGACAATACCTAGTTCTTTGATATCTCGTGATACTGTCGCTTGAGTGGCAGTGATTCCTGCCTCTTTCAAATGTTCTACAATTTCTTCTTGTGTACCGATTTGATAATCTGTCACAAATCGTCTAATTTTTTCAAGTCTCTCTTTTTTATTCATTTTTAAATTGACTATGCGCCCTCTCTACTACTTCTTCAATCTCAGCAAGAACCTGATTGCTTGCTGACTCTTCTTTTTTCAAATACGCTAAAAATTCAATATTCCCATGTCCGCCTTGGATGGGAGAAAAGTCCAAACCAAGGACTGAAAAGCCTTCCGCTACTGCCATGGTTGTGACAGATTCAAGGACATGTTGATGGACCTTGGCATCACGAATGATTCCATTTTTCCCAATCTGCTCACGACCTGCCTCAAACTGAGGCTTAACTAAAGCCACAACCTGACCTTGATTTGCCAAGACTCGGTGCAAGGCTGGAAGGATCAGACTGAGGGAAATGAAACTCACATCAATACTGGCAAAGCTCGGTTCTTTTTCGAAATCAGTCTTTTCTGCATAGCGGAAATTGAACTGCTCCATGCTGACTACTCTTGGGTCTTGGCGTAATTTCCAAGCCAACTGATTGGTACCAACATCAACTGCAAAGACTAACTCAGCACCATTTTGCAACATGACGTCTGTAAAGCCCCCGGTAGAAGCACCGATATCAATTGTTGTCGCTCCATCAACTGACAAATCAAAGACTTGCAAGGCCTTTTCTAATTTCAAGCCACCACGGCTGACATACTTGAGTTTCTCCCCCTTGAGTTTCAGCTCGGTGTCATCTGGAATTTTCTCTCCTGGCTTGTCAAACCGTTCTCCATTCAGAACTGCTACGACTAGACCAGCCATCACACCGCGCTTAGCCTGTTCTCGCGTTTCAAACAAGCCCTGTTTATAAGCTAGTACATCCACTCTTTCCTTAGCCATTGATTCTCAAACTTTCTACTACACTTACAATCGATCCTATATCAAAAGGGACCTGCTGGGCAATTTCTTCTAATTTGGCATTAGCTTGATCCAAAGTCTGGTTACAAAAGGCAATAGCCTCTTCCAAGCCCAACAAAGCAGGATAGGTTGATTTTTCTGCCTGCAAATCCTTTTGAGGCGTCTTGCCGATTTCCTCAAAACTAGCTGTCACATCAAGTACATCATCTCGAACTTGAAAAGCAAGTCCAATCAATTCCCCAACAGTTTTCAGCTTTGCCTGCATTTCAGGAGCCAATTCGGCTATAATAGCAGCTGCTTGAAAGGGATAAGCTAGTAGTTTTCCAGTCTTATTAGCATGAATAGTCTGGAGTTCTTCCAAAGACAAATGCTGGTGTTCACCCTCCATGTCCAAAACTTGCCCTGCCACCATGCCTAGACTTCCTGAAGCAAGCGACAAATTGGCAATCAAGTCCACCTTGATCTGACTTGGCAAATATGCCTGCGCTATCAGGGCGTAAGGATCTAGGAATAAAGCATCTCCAGCCAAAATGGCCATTGCTTCTCCAAATTTCTTATGATTGGTCAATCGTCCCCGACGGTAATCATCATTATCCATAGCTGGAAGATCATCGTGAATCAAGCTCCCTGTATGAATCATTTCCAAGGCCGCAGCAACCTGTGCGTGAGCAGGTTTAATAGCGACCTGCAAGGCTTCCAGGACTTCTAACAAGAGAAAGGGTCGAATACGCTTGCCACCAGCATGAATGGAATAGAGAACAGATTCTCGCAAACTAGAGGCAAACTGCTGGTCTCCATAAAAGTCTTCCAAAGCAGACTCAACAAGAGCTAATTTTTCTTGCTTCTTCATTCAAAATCACTTTCTGTTCCATCTTCTTGCATAACCTTGACCAAGGTCTTTTCTGCCTTGTCCAGCGTCGCTTGGAGCTCTTTTGACAAAACCATGCCCTTTTGAAAGGCGGCAATCGCATCTTCCAGAGCAATTTCACCATTTTCTAAACTTTGGACAATGGTCTCCAGTTCTGCTAGATTTTCCTCAAATTTCTTTTGTTTTGACATCTTTAACCTCTAATTCTACTCGACCATCTCGCATCAAAAGCGTCACTTGGTCTTTTTTCTTCAAACTCTCAACCGAATCAACTACTGACTCTTCTTTTTTGACAATAGCATAGCCACGCGCCACGATTCGACTGGTATCCAACATCAGCAAGGCTTCCGAAAGTCGCTTGACCTCAGCAACCTTGGCATCATAAACCAGCGCCATTTGGCTACGGAGGAGCTTGTCCAACTGAGCTAGTCTGTCCTGATAGCGTTGAATTTTAGTAACAGGTGATAATTGCACCAGTTGATGCGTCCTTGCTTGGACGACTTGTTTGTTATCAGAAATCCGTGTTCGCAAACTTTGTTTTAATCGCAGTTGCAGTTGATCCAAGCGTTGCAAATAACCATCATACAAACGCTCTGGCTGTCTAAAGATAACAGACTGACTGCATTTTTTCAAAGCTTCTTGTTTCTTCGATAGGACATTTCGGACTGCTGTTGCCATCCGTTTTTCCTGATTTTGCAAATGAGCTAATAGATCCAACTTGGTCACAGGTGTTGCTAGTTCAGCCGCAGCAGTCGGCGTCGCAGCGCGGCGATCTGCCACAAAATCTGCCAAGGTCACATCCGTCTCATGTCCCACACTAGAAATGACTGGCAAACGAGATTCAAAAATAGCTCGCACCACAATTTCCTCGTTAAAGGCCCAGAGATCCTCGATAGAACCTCCACCACGACCAATAATCAGCAAATCCAAATCGTCTCGTTGATTGGCACGAGCAATATTACGAGCAATTTCCTCCGCAGAACCCTCACCTTGTACCTTTGTCGGATAGAGAAGAATGTCGACACCTGGAAAACGTCTGCTGACAGTCGTGATAATATCTCGAATAACGGCTCCACTGCGACTGGTTACTACACCTATTCTGTTAGAAAATTGGGGCAGAGGTTGCTTGAAGCGTTCTTGAAACAGACCTTCTTCAGCTAGTTTTTTCTTGAGTTGTTCAAACTGAATCGCAAGCGCACCAACCCCATCAGGTTCTGCCTTTTCAATGATGATAGAGTAACTACCACTTGGCTCATAGACCTGCACACGCCCAATCACATTGATTTTCATTCCTTCTTCTAGGTCGAAACCTAATTTCTGATAAATTCCAGACCAGATGGTCGCTTGAATAACTGCGTGATCATCCTTTAGGGAGAAATATTGGTGAGTAGGTCGTTTACGAAAGTTGGAAACTTGACCAGTTAAATAGACCCGTTCCAAGTAAGGGTCTTTATCGAATTTCATTTTCAGATACTTGGTCAAAGTTGTTACCGATAAATACTTTTCCATCTCCACCTACTATTCATTTTCTTGTTCTTTCATGGGTATTATTATACCAAAAATATGCCTAAAAATCTCCATTTATGTACCATTATGAGAGAAAAATAAAAAAGGAGGCATGGCCTCCTCATCTGATTATTTGCTGATTCGAGCTTCTTCCAAAATCTTTGCAATCTTAGTGGTCAACAGGTCAATAGCCACTGTATTGCTGACTCCCTCAGGAATGACGATATCCGCATAACGTTTGGTTGGCTCAATAAACTGGTGATACATAGGTTTAACTACACCTAAGTACTGGTCAATAACACTATCAAGACTACGGCCACGCTCCTCCATATCACGCTTGATACGACGAATAATGCGCACATCATCATCCGTATCCACAAAAATCTTGATGTCCATCAAATCACGTAGGCGCTTGTCCTCCAAGACCAAAATCCCCTCAACGATAAAGACATCTTGAGGCTCCTGACGATAGGTCTTGCTGCTTCGTGTATGTTCTGTATAGTCATAAGTCGGGATATCCACCGGACGCCCTGCCAACAATTCTTTAATCTGCTCGATCATCAAATCTGTATCAAAAGCAAAAGGATGGTCATAGTTGGTTTTGACACGCTCTTCAAAGGTCAAGTGAGACTGATCCTTATAGTATGAATCATGCTCAATCATGGAAATCTTTTCATCAGGGAAATGCGATAAAATGGCTCTTGAAACACTGGTCTTACCACCACCAGAACCACCTGTCACTCCGATAATGATTGGTCTATTTTGCATGCTATCCTCCGTTTTTTTATCCGTCGTCTATTCTATCACATTTTTTGCAAAATTTATAGTCTGATTTGGATAGTCTAGGGGAAACAACACTCCCTACACCTCAGTTAGACTAGCTAAAAACCTTCCTTGGCTTATAGAGATTGTCCCGTTTTTCTAGAATGGCTAGCAATGTATCGCCTTCAAAAGCAGCCAATTCTTGATTTGTTTGGCCGAGCTCAATAAAGCGACCAAAGCGCACTTCTGTAGCCTCTTCTGGACTTAGGAAAACTTTGACAAGGTCACCTGTTCCAATCTCTAGAGGATGGAGAAAATCTAATTGCTCATCCTCCACTTTTCTAGCAATTTCTTCCAAGGTAAGAGCATCTTCTAGTTGCAAACCAGCTGCACTAGTACGAGTTAACTGAGACATATGGGCCGCATAACCCAATTTTTCTCCCAAGTCAACAGACAAGGTACGAATATAAGTTCCCTTACTGCATTTCACACGGAAAGTAAAACGTGCAAGTTCGCTCTCATAAAAAATCGGACTTGTCCGTTCAAATTGATAAATGGTCACCTGACGTTCTGGACGCTCCACTTCCTGACCAGCACGCGCATACTCATAAAGCTTACGACCATTGACCTTGACAGCCGAATACATAGGTGGAATCTGAGTAATAGGCCCAGTCAAACTAGCGATTGCTTCATCAACAAGCTTTTCATCCAGGGGAGACAAAACAGGGGTTTCTGCAACTACTTCCCCACTTGCATCCTCGGTCGTCGTGGAATAGCCCAGAGTGATTTCCCCCTCATAGACCTTGCCCTCATCCTGCATAAACTCGACCATGCGGGTCGCCTTGCCAACTGCAATGGGTAAAACACCCACCACATCCGGATCCAAGGTCCCACCATGACCGATTTTCTTAGTTCCCAAAATTTTACGCAGTTTAAAAACCGCATCATGCGAGGTCATCCCCGCTTCTTTTTTTAAGTTGATAATACCGTTCATTTTTGCTTTCTCACTCCCCCTTCAGCGCTTCAAACTTCGCTTTCATGGTTGGATTTTTTCGAGTCAATTTTTTAACAGAAACATCTTCTAATTTGTTGTTAGCTAGACGGAGTTGGTTTTCAGATGTTGTCAGGAATTTCTTAACCTCTTCCATGCGTTTGATGGCCTTGTCGATTTCATCAATAGCTTTACCAAAGTTGGTCGAAGCTGAATTATAGTTTTTAGCAAAAGCTAACTTAAAGGCATCCAAGTCTTCCTCAAAATGTGTAATATCGATATTTTGCTCACGAACTAAGGCCAACTCCTGCTTGTATTTTAGAGAATTTAGCGCCGCATTGCGTAAGAGACCAATCAACTGGATAAAGAATTGAGGACGAACCACATACATCTTTTCATACTCGTGGCTGACGTCAACAATCCCTGTGTTAAAGTAATCATTATCGGCCTCAAGCATGGTCA
>DXLD01000027.1:11016-14422 GCA_019414935.1 Streptococcus sp. | reverse complement strand
TCCATGAACCAGTCAGCCCAGTCATAGATATTTTTGATAACTTCAGGATGTTTAAAGTCTAGGTCGGCATACATGAGGTAGTCGTAGTTACCGTTTTCATTATCGACCAATTCCTCGTTGGCCCAGCCCTTGTTGTCTCCTTGAATCAGATAAATCCCAGACTTACGGCGTTTTGCATCGTAGTCTGTACCGGTGAAGTGGTACCAGTGCCAGTGGAAGTCATTGTAGGTATCGTGGCGACCATCGAAGGTAAAATTAGTCCAGCCATTGATGGTGAAAGGTTCTCCGAGTTCAACTGTACGGTCTACAGGATCCACTTCGATGACCTGAAAGGCTTCCATGTGATCGGCCGCAGCCTTGTGGTTGAGTACCACATCAGCCATAGGCTGGATTCCCTGTGCTTTTAGGGCTTGAATGGCTTGAAGATAGTCTTCTTTGAAACCATACTTGGTGCGGACAGTCCCTTTTTGGTTAAACTCTCCTAGGTCGAATAAGTCATAGACCCCATAGCCGACATCTTTTTCATTGGTTGCCTTAAAAGCTGGTGGCATCCAGACGTGGCTAATCCCCAGATTAGCTAGGTGTGGAGCATCTTCAGCTAGACGTGTCCAGTGCTGACCGTCGTGGGGCAGATACCATTCAAAGTATTGCATAAGTGTTTGATTTTGCATGATGTTTCCTCTTACTTGTCAATCTTGTTTTTTATTCTATCATAAAGTATTGGTTAGCGCCAACGTTTGCATAAGATAGAAGGAAACTATTTTAACTACTTAAAATAAAGTGTTGATTTTTTTGTATCAAAGTGCTAGTATAATAGTATGTAATATAGATAAAGATAGGAGTCATCCCATGATTGAATTTCAAAATGTTAGTAAGTTGTATGGTGATAAAGAGGCCTTGAGCAATCTCAATTTGCAGATTGAAAATGGAGAGATTATGGGCTTGATTGGCCATAATGGTGCTGGAAAATCAACCACTATAAAATCTCTAGTCAGTATCATTTCGCCCAGCAGTGGTCGTATTTTGGTAGACGGTCAGGAGTTATCGGAAAATCGCTTGGCTATCAAACGAAAGATTGGTTATGTAGCAGACTCGCCTGACTTATTTTTACGCTTAACGGCCAATGAATTTTGGGAATTGATTGCTTCATCCTATGATCTGACTAGCTCTGATTTGGAGGCTAGTCTAGCTAGGCTATTAAGTGTTTTTGATTTTGCTGAAAACCGCTATCAGGTTATTGAAACCCTTTCTCACGGAATGCGTCAGAAAGTCTTTGTAATTGGGGCACTCTTGTCTGATCCTGATATTTGGGTCTTGGACGAACCCTTGACTGGTTTGGATCCCCAGGCTGCCTTTGATTTGAAGCAAATGATGAAGGAACATGCACAAAAAGGCAAGACAGTCTTGTTTTCAACCCATGTCCTAGAGGTGGCCGAGCAAGTCTGTGATCGGATTGCCATTTTGAAAAAGGGGCATTTGATTTATTGTGGTAGCGTAGAGGACTTGAGAAAAGACCATCCAGACCTGTCTTTGGAAAGTATCTACCTTAGCCTTGCCGGTAGAAAAGAGGAGGTTACGGATGCGTCTCAAGGTCATTAAAAAATTAGTTGATATCAATATCCTCTATTCATCTAAAGAAGTGAATCTGGCTAACTTACGAAAGAAGCAGGCTAAAAATCCTGGGAAAAAAGTAAATGTTTCAGCTAAAATCCTACGTTCTTACTTTTTTTCCAGCCTCTTGATGTTCATCTTGTTTATAAATATAGCCATTCATTTTCCTTTTGAGGAAATGCCTATCTATTTTAGTTCGATGGTTTCTTTTTTACTGGTGCTTGCCTTTTCAACGGCTTTCACTGCCTTTTACAATGTCTTTTATGAGAGTAAGGATTTGGCCTCCTATAGTCCCTATGCCTTTAAAGAATCAGAGATTATAATTGCTAAAGGGTTGTCGGTCCTCTTGCCAGCTCTAGCTGGAATTGTACCAATGCTAGCTTATTTTTTAGTTCTCTACATTAGGCTAGCTCCTTCTCTTTGGCTGGGTTTGCCTTTGATGCTACTGTCCTTGGCCTTATTATTTGTCTCTGTGACTTTAGTGATGGTAGTGGTAGTGCATTTCTTAGCTCAGACTGCGGTCTTCAGAAAGTATCAGTCTATTTTTGCCAATGTGATGATTGGGATTGGGGTTCTCACGCCTTTATTATTTTTCTTCTTTGTCCAGTCTACTTCTAGAGGTATAGGTGATCAGACTAGAGAAATTCCACCTCTCCTTTATCCTATTCATCTCTTTTACAAAATAGCAGTGGAGCCTTTTTCGACAGAAGCCTTAGTGGGTCTGCTCGCTTGGATTTCTCTAACTGTTTTCTTGCTTTACCTGACCAAAAAGAAGGTTCTTACTCATTTTTATGACGTGATTCTGCTTAACAGTGAGGAGAAGATCATAAAAGAGCGACGCAGTAAAGAGAGGATTTCAACTACTAAAAAGGGATTTTTCCGCATGGTTTTGCGCTACAACCTCTCCCTCTTGGGACAGGGGACTGGCGTCATTACAGTGCTTTTTACAAGTGCTTTCCTTCCTTATCTCATGATGATCGGTCTGATTTCCAAAATTCGAGATTCTCAGTTAGTTCCAGACATTCATCCTCCATACTGGTTACCCTTGTTTTTTGTAGGAGTGCTTATAGCAGTTTTCAATAACAATATCACCAGCCTGCCTTCAATTGCCTTATCCTTGGAGAGGGAAAATGTTGATTTTCTGAAGAGTTTGCCCTTTGACTTTGCTCGTTATGTGAAAGTGAAATTTTGGATTATATTTGCTGTGCAGTCCTTTTTACCTATCTTGACTTTACTTGGTCTTTCCCTTTATTTAGGATTGCCCATCCTTTCGATGATTTACCTTCTTGTGGCATGGATCTTTGCCAGTGTCATCCTTTCTTGTCACCATTATTTTAAGGATGTGAAAAATCTGTCAACCAATTGGAGTAGCATTACGGACCTGGTCAATCGTTCAAATGGTATAGTCAAAATGGTTTTACTCTTAATTTATGGTGTTATCTTGTCGATTTCATCTCTTGTGAGCATATTCTTGGTTCAGTCTCTCTCTACTATCCTTGCCATCAGCTTGGGAGTAGGAGCTCTTATCCTCTTACTTGGTCTTGCTGTTTTTGGCTATCATTACTACCTATCACGCATATTGGTAGAGGTAGAAAAAAGATGAGATAGTTGGTCGTTTGCTTGATAAATTTTATAAAAAGAAATGCTCCTCCAAGATGGAAGAGCATTTTTTATTGTGATTTTGATTCAGTTTCTGCAGACTCTGGATGGAGTTCTTGGTAACTTGGTGCCTTGAAAAGATCAGTACTGGTTTTACCTTGTCGTTGGCTAAAGAGACTAGTTGATTGACTTCCTT
>DXLD01000027.1:0-10916 GCA_019414935.1 Streptococcus sp. | reverse complement strand
TCAGTACTGGTTTTACCTTGTCGTTGGCTAAAGAGACTAGTTGATTGACTTCCTTTTTCCTGCTCAATCTTTTGCAGAATTGGTAAAGAATTGAGGTAAGAAATACTTTCTGTATCAACTGTTCCAAGATGATCTTTTTGATAGAAACGTATCAAATCGCCAGTTTGAATCTGGTCGCTGATTTTTAGCTGTTGGCTGGCTGCCTGCCGAACGAGTTCTAGTTCAGTTTGAGCTTGTTCATCAAGATTGCTGATTTCAAGACCACTTTCAGTATAGTAGGTTCGTCCGTCATAACTGGTGTATTTTGGTGTGACGAAGGAATTGGCAGTCCGAAAGGCAACGATTTCTTGATGATCTGGTGATAGTAGATCTTGTCCGACTTGAAGGAAGGAATTGGACTCTGGATGGAGCTCTTGGTAACTTGGTGCCTTGAAAAGGTCAGTACTGGTTTTACCTTGTCGTTGGCTAAAGAGACTAGTTGATTGACTTCCTTTTTCCTGCTCAATCTTTTGCAGAATTGGTAAAGAATTGAGGTAAGAAATACTTTCTGTATCAACTGTTCCAAGATGATCTTTTTGATAGAAACGTATCAAATCGCCAGTTTGAATCTGGTCGCTGATTTTTAGCTGTTGGCTGGCTGCCTGCCGAACGAGTTCTAGTTCAGTTTGAGCTTGTTCATCAAGATTGCTGATTTCAAGACCACTTTCAGTATAGTAGGTTCGTCCGTCATAACTGGTGTATTTTGGTGTGACGAAGGAATTGGCAGTCCGAAAGGCAACGATTTCTTGATGATCTGGTGATAGTAGATCTTGTCCGACTTGAAGGAAGGAATTGGACTCAATACCAAGGAGGTGTTCGAGAGTCGGTAAGATATCGATTTGTCCACCGTAGGTATTGATGATTTGTCCTTTTTCATAGCCAGGCATGACCACCATAAAAGGCACTCGTTGCAACATGGCATTGTCGTAATTCGACCAGTTCTCAGAAGTCTTTCCAATCAAAGGTGCTAGGTCAGGATTGCGGGAGTTGGAAATGCCATAATGGTCTCCGTAGATGACGATGATGGATTTTTCATAGAGGCCACTTTCTTTGAGATAGTCAAAGAAGGCCTTGATGGCACTGTCCAGATAGTTGGCGGTTTGGAAGTAGCCATTGATTGTTTCATCTTTGGTTTTAGCCAAGGGGAAACCAAGCTCATTGCCTGTCAGATTGCTAGCATAGGGATAGTGATTGGATACCGTGATATACTTGGCATAAAAAGGCTGTTGCAGGTGCTCCAGATATTGGATAGAATCTTTCATCATGATTTTATCATTTAAACCATATTGGAAAGAGTTGCTACTGTCTTGCTTAGTAAAATAGGATGCGTCAAAGAAGTATTGGTAGCCCCATTGTTTGTAGGTTGTATTTCGGTTCCAGAAGGTCCCGATATTACCGTGAAAGACAGCACTAGATTGATAGCCGTTTTTTGATAGGATAAAAGGCGCAGCTTGCTGGGTGTTGGTACCTCCATAGTTGACCATAAAGGAACCTTGGTTAAGGCCGAATAAACCGGTCTCTAGCATGGTTTCTGCATCTGAGGTTTTACCAGCCTTGACTTGGTTAAAGATATTCGAAAAGGCTAGGGTTGATTGCGAATGGTAGAGGGAATTAAGGAAGGGAGTGACTTCATGATCAGTTCCATCTATGTTGAGTTTATAGTCCAGTAGGAACTGCTGAAAACTCTCTAAGTGGAGATAAATCACATTTTTCCCTTTGGCAAGGCCAAAATAGTCTGGATTGGGCTTAGCAGAATGTTCTTGAATATAGTCTGTGATAGGTTGAAGATCAGTCTCAGAGGCCTTGGCACGTTCTTTGTTGGCACTGTAGGATTGGTTGGCACTATAACCTAAAAAGGCTGGCAAACTAAGGGCACGAACAATATAATAATTAGAAAATCCTCGTGACAGGAGATCGGGACGCTCAATTTCAGCCAAGAAAAGGTTAGCTGAAAAGAGCAGGGCCGAGAGAGCAGTGATGGCAACACTGGAGCGGAATTTGAAAGGTCTCCTATCCAACTGGATGAGCTTCTTATAGAGAAGATAAGCCAGCAATGGGAAATCCATAAAATAGATGAAATCCCAAAAGCGTAGTAACTCTAGTTCTGCAGTACCAACAGACACCTTGCTGACCACCTTCATGGTATTAGCCGTGATAAAGTCGCTAAATTCTCGATAGTAAAAGACATTGGAATAGAGCCAAATGAATAAAAGGCTGTAAATAGCTATACTAAGACTGTAAAAGGCCTTGGTTGAGCGAGCATAGAGGGCTAGAGCCAGCAGGAGCAATCCCAAGGGAAGGGGATTGAAAAAAGCAATAAAGGCAAGGTAATTCCCTTGCAGCTTGCCCACTTGAATATCTAAATTGAAGTCAACGGTATAGGCTAATAAGGTTTTGAGCCAATAGAGGATTAAAAGGGTTAGGACAAAACCCAGTCTGGTACCCATGGCTTTTTGGATTTTGTTAAAATTGATTCTCACACAATTACTTCCTAAGTTTTTATTAGTATTAGTATACCATTTTTTAAAACTAGAGTAAAAAAGCAAGGGTAGTTTCTTTTTTGAGAATTGTCACAAAATTTGCTATAATAGTGACTATGAATAGAATAAGAGTCAACAAACGGGTTGAAAAAAAGCTTTCAAAGGGGCTTGTTTTACTAGAAGCCAGTGATCTTGAGAATGTCAATCTCAAGGATCAGGAAGTAGAAGTCCATAGTCAAGATGGAAACTTTCTTGGTACTGCCTACCTTTCTCAGCAAAACAAGGGCTTGGGCTGGTTTGTTAGCAAAGACAAGGTGACCTTCAATCAAGCTTTCTTTGAAACGCTGTTTAGACAAGCTAAAGAAAAGAGAAGTGCCTACTATCAAGATGATTTGACAACTGCCTTTCGTCTCTTCAACCAAGAGGGAGATGGTTTTGGCGGTCTGACAGTGGACCTTTATGGCGACTATGCTGTCTTTTCTTGGTATAACTCTTATGTATATCAGATTCGCAAGGTTATCTCAGAAGCCTTTAGACAGGTTTTTCCTGAGGTTTTAGGGACCTATGAGAAGATCCGTTTTAAGGGTCTAGACTATGAATCTGCCCATGTTTATGGTCAAGAAGCACCTGACTTTTTCACTGTTTTGGAAAATGGTGTCCTCTATCAAGTCTTTATGAATGATGGCTTGATGACAGGGATTTTCCTAGACCAGCATGAAGTTCGCGGTAGTTTAGTGGATGGATTGGCTATGGGTAAATCCTTGCTCAACATGTTTTCCTATACAGCAGCTTTTTCAGTAGCTGCGACCATGGGGGGAGCTAGCCAGACAACTTCGGTTGACCTAGCTAAACGTTCACGAGAATTGTCTCAAGCGCATTTTCAGGCAAATGGAATCAGTACAGGCGACCATCGCTTTATAGTCATGGATGTCTTTGAGTATTTCAAGTATGCTAAGCGAAAAGGCTTGACTTACGATGTGATTGTCCTAGATCCGCCTAGCTTTGCTCGGAACAAAAAACAAACATTTTCTGTGGCTAAGGATTATCATAAGTTGATATCCCAAAGTCTTGAGATTTTAAATCCGGAAGGGATTATCATTGCCAGCACCAATGCTGCCAATGTATCCCGCCAGAAATTTACAGAACAAATTGATAAAGGCTTTGCAGGAAGAAGTTACCAGATTTTAAATAAATACGGTCTTCCAGCAGATTTTGCCTATAATAAAAAAGATGAAAGTAGTAATTACCTCAAGGTGATTAGTATGAAGGTTAGTAAATGAAATTAATCGTTTCAGTAATGCCAAGAAGTTTAGAGGAGGTCCAGGCTCTGGATGCCACGAGGTACCTAGATGCCGACATCATTGAATGGCGTGCCGACTATCTGCCTAAGGAAGCGATTTTGCAGGTGGCTCCAGCTATTTTTGAAAAATTCGCAGGCCGTGAGTTAGTTTTCACGTTGCGAACTCGCTCTGAAGGGGGAGAAATCGACCTTTCTCCAGAAGAATATATCCATCTAATCAAGGAAGTGGCACAACTCTATCAACCAGACTATATTGATTTTGAGTACTATAGCTACAAGGATGTTTTTGAGGAAATGCTGGACTTCCCAAATCTCGTTTTGAGTTACCATAATTTCCAAGAAACACCTGAAAATATGATGGAGATCTTGTCAGAATTGACGAGCTTAAATCCAAAACTTGTTAAGGTTGCGGTGATGGCTCACACAGAGCAGGATGTGCTAGACTTGATGAACTATACACGAGGCTTTAAAATCCTCAATCCTGAGCAGGAATATGTGACGATTTCTATGGGCAAGGTGGGCAAGGTCTCTCGTATCACTGCGGATGTGACGGGTTCTAGCTGGTCTTTTGCTAGTCTAGATGAGGCAAGTGCCCCAGGTCAGATTTCCTTAGCTAACATGAAAAAAATTCGGGAGATTTTGGATGAAGCTTGATGGCTATACACGTTTAGCTGCCGTTGTTGCTAATCCTATTAAACATTCTATCTCTCCCTTCATCCACAATAGAGCCTTTGAGGCGACAGCTACCAATGGTGTCTATGTGGCTTGGGAGATTGATGCAGCTGATTTGGCAGAAACAGTGGCCAATATTCGTCGCTACCAGATGTTTGGAATTAACCTTTCTATGCCCTATAAGGAGAAAGTGATTTCTTATTTGGATGAGCTGAGCGATGAAGCGCGCTTGATTGGTGCGGTTAATACGGTTGTCAATGAGAATGGCAATTTAATTGGATATAATACAGATGGCAAGGGATTTTTTAAGAGCTTGCCTTCTTTTACAATTTCAGGTAAAAAGATGACCATGCTGGGTGCAGGTGGTGCGGCCAAGTCCATTTTGGCACAGGCTATTTTGGACGGCGTCAGTCAGATTTCTGTCTTTGTTCGTTCAGTTTCTATTGAAAAAACAAGACCTTACCTGACCAAGTTACAAGAGCAGACAGGCTTTAAAGTGGACTTGTATGCTTTAGAAGATGTTCCCGAACTGCAAGCAAGGATTGCTGGGTCGGATTTACTGGTCAATGCGACAAGTGTAGGGATGGATGGTCAATCATCTCCAGTTCCTGAAAGCATTGTCCTATCAGAAACTCTTTTAGTAGCAGATATCATTTACCAACCCTTTGAAACACCATTTTTGAAATGGGCCAGAAGTCAGGGGAATCCAGCCGTCAATGGTCTGGGAATGTTGCTCTATCAAGCTGCAGAAGCTTTTCAACTGTGGACAGGAAAGGAAATGCCGACAGAAGAGATTTGGCAGTCCTTAACAGAAAAATACCAATAAAGAAAGGGAGATTCTCCTATGAAAATCAGAATCGATATTCCTCATCATCCTTATGATATTCAGATTGAAAAAGGTTGTCTGGCTCAGGCTGGTCAATGGTTGCGAGAACTCTGGCAACCACAAAAGGTAGTCATTGTGACAGATAACCATGTAGCTTCTCTTTATGCAGAGAAGGTCAAGCTCAGCATAGAAGATGCTGGTTTTCAGGTAGCAGTTTTTGACTTTTTAGAAGGCGAAGAAAGAAAGAATTTAACTACTGTCCAGAAAGTCTATGAATTTTTAGTCAAGCAAGGTCTGACTCGTAGTGATGGAATCGTGGCTCTCGGAGGTGGTGTCGTTGGGGATCTGGCAGGCTTTGTAGCCTCTACCTATATGCGGGGCATTCACTTTGTTCAGATTCCGACTAGTTTGACTGCCCAGGTGGATTCTTCAATCGGTGGAAAGACGGGCGTCAATACTCCATTTGCTAAGAATATGGTGGGTACCTTTGCCCAACCAGACGGGGTTCTGATTGATCCACTTGTTCTTGAAACACTTGGAAAGAGAGAGTTGATTGAAGGAATGGGGGAGGTCATCAAGTATGGCTTGATTGAGGACCCAGAACTGTGGGCTCTCTTGACGGAGCTGGATGGTTCTGTAGAGAGCATTCTGGAATATGCAGAGACCTTGATTGAACATTCTTGTCAGGTTAAGCGCAAGATGGTGGTTGAGGATGAGCTGGACAATGGTGTACGCCTTTACCTCAATTTTGGCCACACTATTGGTCATGCTATTGAAGCGACTGCCGGTTATGGCAAGGTCATGCATGGAGAGGCTGTAGCCATGGGAATGGTGCAGATTTCCAAGGTTGCTGAGGAAAAGGGACTCATGCCAGCTGGCATTACGCAATCTATCACAAAGATGTGTCAGAAATTTGGACTACCTGTTGACTATGAAAACTGGGATGTTGACAAGCTTTATCAGGCTTTGACACATGACAAGAAAGCGCGTGGCAATACCTTGAAATTGGTCTTGGTGCCAGAGCTTGGCTCAGCGACCATTCACCCAGTTTCTCTGGAAGAGATGAAAGACTACTTGGTAAAATAAGGAGAGCGTATGAGATATTTAACTGCAGGAGAATCACACGGCCCTCGTCTGACGGCTATCATTGAAGGAATTCCAGCTGGACTTCCTTTGACAGCAGAGGACATCAATGAGGATTTGAAACGTCGTCAGGGTGGATATGGCCGCGGTGGTCGTATGAAGATTGAGAGTGACCAGGTTGTCTTTACTTCGGGCGTTCGTCACGGGAAGACGACAGGGGCTCCTATTACCATGGATGTCATCAATAAGGACCACCAAAAATGGCTGGATATCATGTCTGCGGAAGACATTGAAGAGCGACTTAAAAGCAAACGAAAAATCACCCATCCTCGCCCAGGACATGCCGATTTGGTTGGGGGCATCAAGTACCGTTTTGATGATTTGCGTAATTCCTTGGAGCGTTCATCAGCTCGTGAAACCACCATGCGGGTGGCAGTTGGCGCAGTAGCCAAGCGCCTCTTGGCTGAGCTGGATATGGAGATTGCCAACCATGTCGTAGTCTTTGGTGGCAAGGAAATCGATGTTCCTGAGAATCTCACAGTCGCTGAGATTAAGGAAAGAGCTGCCCAGTCTGAAGTTTCTATTGTCAACCAAGAACGGGAACAGGAAATCAAGGATTATATTGACCAAATCAAACGTGACGGTGATACCATCGGTGGGGTTGTGGAGACAGTCGTTGGAGGTGTTCCAGTTGGTCTTGGTTCCTATGTTCAATGGGACAGAAAATTGGATGCCAGACTTGCCCAAGCAGTTGTCTCTATCAATGCCTTTAAAGGGGTGGAATTTGGTCTAGGATTTGAGGCTGGTTACCGCAAAGGTAGCCAAGTCATGGATGAAATTCTCTGGTCTAAAGAAGACGGCTATACTCGCCGTACTAATAATCTGGGCGGCTTTGAAGGTGGTATGACCAATGGGCAACCCATCGTTGTTCGAGGCGTCATGAAACCTATTCCTACTCTTTATAAGCCTCTTATGAGTGTGGATATCGAAACCCACGAACCCTACAAGGCAACAGTCGAAAGAAGTGATCCGACCGCTCTTCCAGCAGCCGGTGTAGTTATGGAAGCCGTTGTGGCAACGGTTCTGGCACAAGAAATCCTTGAAAAATTCTCATCAGACAATCTAGAGGAATTAAAAGAAGCGGTAGCCCAACACCGAGACTATACAAAGAACTATTAAGGAGTTCCTATGGCAAAAACAGTCTATATCGCAGGTCTTGGTCTGATTGGTGCCTCTATGGCACTTGGTATCAAACGCGATCACCCAGATTATGAAATTTTAGGCTATAATCGCAGTCAAGCTTCGAGAGATATCGCCTTGAAAGAAGGCATGATTGACCGTGCAACGGATGATTTTGCCAGTTTTGCTCCTTTGGCAGATATCATTATCCTCAGCTTGCCAATCAAACAAACCGTTGCTTTTATTAAGGAATTGGCCAACTTGGACTTGAAAGAAGGCGTCATTATTTCAGATGCTGGTTCGACCAAGTCAGCTATTGTGGATGCGGCGGAGCAGTATTTGGCTGGCAAACCTGTTCGCTTTGTCGGGGCCCATCCTATGGCTGGTAGTCATAAGACAGGGGCTGCTTCTGCGGACGTCAATCTTTTTGAAAATGCCTATTATATCTTTACACCTTCGAGCCTGACAGGTCAGGATACGCTTGAGGAAATGAAGGATTTGCTTTCAGGTCTTCATGCTCGCTTTATCGAGATTGATGCTAAGGAGCATGATCGAGTCACTTCTCAGATTAGCCATTTTCCTCATATTCTGGCTTCTAGTCTCATGGAGCAGACCGTGGTTTATGCTCAAGAACATGAGATGGCAAGGCGCTTTGCGGCCGGTGGTTTTCGAGATATGACTCGAATTGCGGAAAGTGAGCCAGGTATGTGGACGTCCATTCTCTTATCCAATCGTGAGACTATTCTAGACCGAATTGCGGATTTCAAGGAGCGCTTAGACGAGGTTGGACAAGCTATCAGTAAGGGAGATGAAGAGCGAATCTGGAATTTTTTCAATCAAGCGCGTGAGCAACGTCAGGTTATGGAAATCCATAAGCGTGGTGGTGTGGATAGCTCTTATGACCTCTATGTCGACGTTCCCGATGAGGAAGACGTTATTTTACGAATCTTGGAATTACTACGTGGAACTTCCTTGGTCAATATTCACATCAATGAGGAAAACCGTGAGGATATTCACGGGATCCTACAAATTTCATTTAAAAATGCTCAAGACTTGGAACGAGCCGAGCATCTCATAACAGAAAATACCGACTATACAGTAGTCATCAAATAAGGAGAAAATAATGTCAAATATTTACGATAGTGCAAACGAACTCAGTCGCGGTTTACGCGAATTACCAGAATACAAGGCTGTTAAAGCAGCTAAAGATGCTATTTCAGCAGATGCTGAGGCAAGTAAAATCTTTACAGAATATGTTGCTTTCCAAGAGGAAATTCAAAGACTAGCACAGACAGGTCAAATGCCAGACGCTTCCTTCCAAGCTAAGATGGAAGGCTTTGGTAAGCAGATTCAAGAAAATAGCCTCTTGTCAGAATTCTTTACCAAGCAACAACAATTGGCAATTTACCTTTCTGACATTGAAAAAATTGTTTTCGAACCAGTTTCAGAATTGCTAAAATAAGAAAATAACTATCATAAAGTCAGAAATTTTTAAGGAATTTCTGGCTTTTTATGATAAAATAGGTAAAAGTATTGCAAGTATGAGGTCCAGTATGAAACTAAAAACAAACATTAGCCACTTACATGGCAGTATCCGAGTGCCAGGTGACAAGTCTATTAGCCATCGTTCCATTATCTTTGGAAGTTTGGCTGAGGGTGAGACTAAGGTTTATGATATATTACGTGGTGAAGACGTCCTTTCGACCATGCAAGTCTTTCGTGACCTTGGTGTTGAGATTGAGGATAAAGATGGAGTTATTACCATTCAAGGTGTCGGTATGGATGGTTTAAAAGCTCCGCAAAATGCCCTTGATATGGGAAATTCTGGAACCTCGATTCGCCTGATTTCAGGTGTTCTTGCTGGTGCAGACTTTGAAGTAGAAATGTTTGGAGATGATAGTCTTTCTAAACGTCCTATGGACCGTGTGACTATTCCATTGAAAAAAATGGGTGTCAGCATTTCAGGGCAAACGGAGCGAGACCTGCCTCCCCTTTATTTAAAAGGGACGAAAAACCTAGCACCTATTCAGTATGAGTTGCCAATTGCTTCTGCCCAAGTCAAGTCAGCCTTGATATTTGCAGCCTTGCAGGCTCAGGGGGAGTCTGTTATCATCGAAAAAGAGTGCACCCGTAATCATACTGAAGATATGTTGCAACAATTTGGTGGTCATTTAAGTGTGGATGGCAAGAAAATCACAGTCCAAGGACCACAAAAATTGACAGGACAAAAGGTGGTTGTTCCAGGAGATATTTCCAGTGCAGCCTTTTGGCTAGTCGCAGGTTTGATTGTTCCAAATTCTCGTCTAGTGCTTAAGAATGTTGGTATTAATGAAACGCGTACTGGTATTATTGATGTCATTCGTGCCATGGGTGGAAAATTAGAAGTAACTGAAATTGACCCAGTCGCTAAATCTGCTACCTTGACTGTTGAATCTTCTGACTTGCAAGGAACAGAGATTGGCGGTGCCTTGATTCCACGCTTGATTGATGAATTGCCAGTTATCGCTCTACTTGCGACTCAAGCCCAAGGTGTAACAGTTATCAAGGATGCTGAGGAACTTAAGGTCAAGGAAACAGACCGCATTCAGGTAGTGGCAGACGCTTTAAATAATATGGGAGCAGATATCACCCCTACAGCAGATGGAATGATTATTAAAGGAAAATCAGCCCTTCACGGTGCTAGAGTCAATACTTTTGGAGATCACCGTATCGGTATGATGACGGCTATCGCGGCCCTCTTGGTTGCAGATGGAGAAGTGGAGCTTGACCGTGCGGAAGCCATCAATACCAGCTATCCTAGCTTCTTTGATGATTTGGAGAGCTTGATTCATGGCTAAGGTATTACTAGGATTTATGGGGGCTGGCAAGTCAACAATCGCTAGAGGATTGGACCCTAATTACCTTGATATGGATGATCTGATCGAGAAACTCTTAGGTATGTCTATTGCAGATTTTTTTGCTGAAAAGGGCGAAGTGGCCTTTCGTCAGGTAGAGTCAGAAGTCCTAGCTGAGTTACTAAAAACGGACCAAGTTGTGTCAACTGGTGGGGGCGTAATCATTTCTAAGCGAAATCGTGACTTACTCAAGACCAATTCTGATAACATCTACCTGAAAGCTGATTTTGAAACGCTTTATCAACGTATCGCAGCTGATAAGGACAATCAGCGTCCGCTTTTTCTAAAGAATAGCAAGGAAGAACTTGCAGCTATTTTTCAGGAAAGACAGGCTTGGTATGAGGAAGTGGCTAGTCGGGTTTTGGATGTGACCAAGCTAAGCCCAGGGGAAATTATAGAGGAACTGAGATGAAAATTGCTTATCTAGGTCCCAAGGGATCATT
>DXLD01000026.1:0-14526 GCA_019414935.1 Streptococcus sp. | reverse complement strand
TTATCAGACTAACTTCCACTTGGATTAGCGGTGGAACTTAGTTTGGGAATTTAGCCTTTTTTGCATTTATACATTAGTTGAGCTAGTCATACGAAAAATATGAATAGTCTTCATTTTTAATTGTTCTTATTTTTCAAGTAAGCTGAGCGCTTCAGCATCCGCAATAATGGTCACATCAGGGTGATTTTGGAGGCTACTTGCTGGTAGGCTCTCAGTCACTGGGCCAGACACTGTTCCAGCAATGGCTTCTGCTTTCGACTTACCGTAAGCAAAAAGAATAATAGACTTGGCATCCAAAATGTTTTTAATTCCCATTGAAATGGCTTGGGTTGGGACGTCTTCAATCTTGTCAAAGAAGCGCGCATTGGCTTCAATAGTAGACTGGTCAAGTTCTACTAGATGCGTTTGACTGTCAAATGGAGTACCAGGTTCATTAAATCCGATATGTCCATTGCGACCGATTCCCAAGATTTGGAGATCAACTGGATGGTCAGCCAAAATTTGGTTGTAGCGTTCAACTTCAGCTTCAGCATTATCCTTAACCCCACGAGGCAAGAAACTTTCTTTAAATGGTTTTTGGTTGAACAAGTTTTCTTGCATGAAGTGACGGTAAGACTGAGGATTGTCGCCATCAAGCCCTACATACTCATCAAGGTTAACACTGGTTAGATTTGAAAAATCAAGGTCACTCTCAACAATTTCCTTGTAAAATTCAAGCGGACTGCTTCCAGTCGCAAGTCCTAGGGTTTGAGCTCCATTGGCCAATTTTTCCTTCAAAATCTCAAAAGCAACTTTTCCACCTTCGATTTGGTTTTCAACTTTAATAACTTTCATCTTTTCATCCTCCGTTTTAATCTATATTCATTATATGGTATAGACCAATTTTTGTCAAGTGAAAACGATTTATTTTCTAAAAAAGAGCGACTATACTTGAAACATGTTATAATGGATAGGATTAGAACTTAGAAAGAATGAACCGATATATGAATACAGCTGATTTTGATTTCCACTTACCCGAGGAATTGATTGCCCAAACGCCCCTTGAAAAACGTGATGCCTCTAAACTCCTCATTGTCAACCGTGAGACGGGAGAAATGCAGGACAAACACTTCCACTCTATTATTGATATGCTTGAACCTGGTGATGCCCTTGTCATGAACGACACCCGCGTTCTCCCTGCCCGACTCTATGGTCAAAAGGAAGAAACTGGAGGTCATGTGGAACTTCTCCTACTCAAAAACACTGCTGGAGATGAGTGGGAGGTTCTGGCTAAACCTGCCAAACGCCTCAAGGTCGGTACTCGTGTCAGCTTTGGTGATGGCCGTCTCAGCGCTGTCGTTACGGAAGAATTGACTCACGGGGGTCGCATTGTCCGCTTTGAATACCAAGGAATTTTCCTAGAAGTCTTGGAAAGTCTGGGAGAAATGCCGCTACCGCCTTATATCCATGAAAAATTGGATGACCGTGAACGCTATCAAACGGTCTACGCTAAAGAAAGTGGCTCTGCTGCAGCACCGACTGCTGGTCTTCACTTCACCAAAGAACTGCTGGCAGAAATCCAAGCTAAGGGTGTTCATCTAGTCTATCTAACTCTTCATGTCGGACTCGGAACATTTAGACCTGTCTCTGTGGACAATTTGGACGAACACGAAATGCACTCAGAATTCTACCAACTTTCTGAGGAAGCTGCTGCCACCCTTCGCTCTGTTAAGGAAAATGGTGGTCGCGTCATCGCTGTCGGAACCACTTCTATCCGCACCTTGGAGACTATTGGTTCCAAGTTTGATGGACAAATACAAGCAGATTCTGGCTGGACCAATATCTTTATCAAACCTGGCTATGAATGGAAGGTTGTAGATGCCTTTTCAACCAATTTCCACCTTCCAAAATCAACTCTGGTCATGTTGGTTTCTGCCTTTGCTGGCCGTGAATTAGTCTTAGATGCCTACCACCATGCCATCCAAGAACACTACCGCTTCTTTAGTTTTGGCGATGCCATGTTTATCTATTAATTTTCACAATCAAAAAAGCGCATATTATCAAGGTTTTATAAAGCCTGGTAATATGCGTTTTGTAATGGATAAAAAATGAGCTAATTTATTCTAAAGCTCGGATCTTTCAAGCTCTGAACACTGGCATTGATAACTGCGCCGATAATCAAAATCTTAGCGATGAGAATAAACCAAAACATCATGACCACCACGACGACGGAACTGAAAAAACGGACGTCCACTATGTGATTGACATAATTGTTGACATAGACTGAAAATATATTGAGCAGTAAGAGCAGGGTCAATAAGACAAAGGCACTACCTGGCAATACATGTCGAATCCTTCGCACCTTAACATTAGGTAGGAAGTAATAAAGCATGACCAAGATAGCAAAAATCAAGGCATATATCAAGGGACCTGTTAGGTCTTGCAGATAATCAAAGATAGGACTATCCGATTTCCAGTAACTTTTGATAAGGTTGAGGAGCATGCGACCAAAGACACTGAGAAATAGAGCTAAGGCAAAGAGAATCTGCAAGCCAAAACTGACAAACAAACTCATGAGCTGACGGGAAATCATTCCACGATTTTTTGCTACTCCGTAAGCTTTATTAAAAGCTTTCTGTAGGAAATTCATGGATTTTGAAAAGGTCCAGATGGCTGACAAAACTGCAAAACTCAATAAGCCCGTTGACGGTTGGGTCAGCACTTCTGTAATAATCTTTGCGACCACATCATACATGGTATCGGGCAAGAATTCATTGACAACCTTTAAAAAATTAGAAACTGGAATCTGAAAATAAGGGAGGATATTGACCACCACCAAAAGCAGCGGAAAAATCGAAATCAACCAATAGTAGGCTACTGCAACACTGGTCAACTCACTATCTGATGCTTGATAATAATACAAAAAGGCTTTTAATAAAGGCTTGTCTATCAGCTCTTTCCACCACTTTTTCATGTCACACTCCTTCACTTATAATCTTGATTAATTTCTTCTTACCAATTCCACCATATCATAAGGCAGAGTATTGGCAGCTTCCTTCAAGGAATAGTTCTCTAAGTTATTCACATTTTGTCGTAACTTCTTGGCATACTTGGTCGTAATCAATCGTTTCTCTTCATATTCAAAAATCAACTTGCGCTCTAGGTAATAGCCTCTCAACATTTCATCGATATTGTTGGGTTTGACACGATTGATAACCCGTTCGACAAAGGCACCACTGGTGATAATAGCTGTTTCTCGAAGACGAGAATCCTGCATGAAGCTGATCAAAGAACTCTTATAAACCCCTTTTAGGTTTTCCAAACTTTCGATAATCATCTCTGTATTTTCTAGATAGAGCTCTGCTATTTGGTCATAGTCAAGGGCTCTGAGTTTCTGTGATTCTTCATTTTTCCAACTTCGGAAGGTCTTGCCAAGAGTAAAGACTTCGTGGAGGAGAAAACGTAAAATCCGCAAGGAAACAAGGAAATAATAGGTCAATCGTGAAGCAAACTTGCGATTGATACTTTGTTCCATGCTTTTCAAATAACGTTGGTAGACTCGATAAGCACGCTCACTCATCTTTCCTTCTTCGTAGGCTTGTTCTAAACCATCACTTTCAATACTGAGGATAAGAAGCTTCAAGGCCTCCCAGTCTTCTTGAGCCCCCTTATTTTCTTGACTCAGGATCAGATTTTCAATACGTCCATGATAATTGTCAATAGCCGCATAGAGAGGAAGTTTATTTCTGGTGTCTTCCAACTCTTTTTCCAACTCTATCGTTACTTCATTCAAAATGGCGATATGCATGAGATAATCCTTGCTTTCTTCCTGTTCATCCGAAAGATGAGGCAGGATCAAGAGACCTGTTAAAAAGCTTACAAGCGTCACACCTGCAACAAGGAAAAGCAAGAGAGGATACTCCTGCTCTAGATTACTTGGTATCAGAAGGATTGTAGCAATCGACACCGTTCCCTTAACACCTGAGAAGGTCAAGAGAAGCATGTCCTTCATATACTTATTTAGCTTTTTCTTGAGACGTCTAGTCCTATAGGCATAATAGCCATAAATCATGACAAAACGAATAGCAAAGAGAACAAAGGTAAGGGATATAAGAGATACCAATAACAGTAAGGGATTATAGATTGGATTGGTCAAGATAGGCTCTGCTATCATTTCCAACTCCATTCCTAAAATCACAAAGACAGAACCGTTGAGCATAAAATTCACTGTATGCCAAACCGTCTCGGTCACCGTATCCACTTGGGCTTCGAGGAGCGTAATTTTCTTAAAACGGCTTGCCTTTAAAATCCCAGCAACTACAACGGCAATAATCCCTGAAACGTGTACTTCTTCTGCCAGGAAGAAGGTTACCAGAGGCAAACTCAATTCTAATAAAAGTTCGCTGGCAATATCCGTTGCGCGCAAACTCAGCAAGAATGTGTGAAGGAAACGGTTGGTCATGGCTGTTAAAAAGCCAATCAAAAAACCGCCTAGGATTGAAAAGATGAGCGAACTACTCGCTTGCCCAAGGGAAAAGGCTCCAGTTGTCCAAGCTGTCAAAGCTACCTGAAAGGCTACCAAACCAGATGCATCATTCAATAGTCCTTCCCCCTTAAGGATATTGGACACGCGCTTAGGAAAGCTAAAGCGCTCCGAAAGAGAGGCAAAGGCCACCAAGTCCGTAGGTCCAAGGGCTGCCCCAACAGCCAAGCAAGCCGCCAAGGGAAGGCTGAGCCAAAGAAAATGGGCCAAGCCACCCAAACTCAAGGTAGAGATGAAAATCACTGGAAATATGAGATAAACAATGATTCGCCAGTGTTTTAAAATAGCTGTAATATCCGCTTCCTCAGACTCTCGGAAAAGCAAGGGCCCGATAACTAGGGCCAAAAATAACTCCGTATTGAGGTGAAAATCAGTATTGGGTAAAAAGAGACCAATCACAATTCCCAAAAGAATTTGCACCAAAGGGAGAGGCAAAAAGGGCAGGAGCTTATTGGTTGTACTTGAGACAATCAAAACCAGTAAAAATAGGATTAAGTAAATCAGTAATTCCACGCACATCCTCCTTAATCTTTTTTACAACAGGATTCAAATATCTCCTTCTGCTCTTTGATTTTTTGGTCAATCTTGGAACAATCCTTGTGCTCAATTTTTCTCTGACACCGTTCCATTTCAAGAGCAACTAATTTTTTCTTGATTTTAAGCATTTTTTTGCTCATATGTGCTTGGTCTAACACACCCACCGCTCGTTCGTGGTGGGTTGATTCAACAAAATTCTGGCGCATGGCATCCAGCTTTTCACGTAGGTATTGTTTATCCATGACTATATCTCTCTAATTTTTCAATCATTACTAAAAATGGTGGGTTGTTGACTTGGTTTAAAGTTCGGTAAATAGCAGCTGTGTACTCTTGTTGGTTCAACTGGCTGACAAAATCCAAGACAGCATCCCTCTCGAGGTCGCCTCCATCATGACCATAGTAGATCATGATAGCAATCCGTCCCCCTTTGACAAGTAAGCTACACAGCTTTTCTAATGCTTCAATAGTTGTCTGAGGTTGGGTGATAACAGACTTATCAGCTGAAGGCAGATAGCCCAGATTAAAAATTCCTGCCTTGGCTTCTGTCACAAACTGGTCCAGTGTCTCATGGCCTTGTAAGATTAACTGGGCATTTGTCAGGCCAGCTTGGTTCAAACGCTCTTGCGTCTTTTCCAAGGCTTGCTCCTGAATATCAAAGGCATAGACTTGCTTAGCTAGCTTGGCTAAAAAAAGCGTGTCATGACCATTTCCCATAGTCGCATCCACTACGATATCCTCTTTTGTCACTACCTCAGCTAAAAAATCATGTGCCATCTCAAGTGGTCTTTTCATTTTCAAACTCCTGTTTTACAGCCTTACATCCTTGCACGCTTCCACGGCGTCGCATTTCAGTTTCAATACTATTGAGAACTTCCCATTTATTGAGGCTCCAAATAGGACCAATCAGCATATCTCTGGGTGCATCTCCTGTAATACGGTGGATGACGATATGTTTGGGAATGATTTCCAGTTGGTCACAGATGACCTTGACATACTCGTCCTGAGTCATCAGTTGCAAACGTCCCTCGTGGTAGTCTCGTTGCATACGTGTATTAGTCATGAGGTGAAGCAAATGCAGTTTAATTCCTTGAATATCGTTATCCGTAACACAGCGGCGTACATTTTCAACCATCATCTCATGGGTTTCACCAGGCAAACCATTGATCAGATGAGAAACAATCTCAATCTTAGGATACTTTCTCAAACGCTTGACCGTTTCTACGTACAATTTATAGGAATGGGCACGGTTAATCAGGTCAGAGGTTGCTTCATAAGTAGTCTGCAAGCCCAATTCAACCGTCACATGCATACGCTCTGACAACTCAGCCAAATATTCGATAGTTTCGTCTGGTAAACAGTCTGGCCGTGTTCCGATATTGATTCCTACTACACCTGGCTCGTTGATAGCCTGCTCATAGCGCTCCCGAATGACTTCCACCTTTTCATGGGTGTTGGTAAAATTTTGAAAATAAACCAGATACTTCTGAACATCTGGCCACTTGCGGTGCATAAAGTCAATTTCCTTATAAAATTGCTCACGGATAGGGGCATCCGGTGCTACGATAGCATCTCCAGAACCAGAAACCGTACAAAAAGTACAGCCCCCATGAGCCACCGTTCCATCACGATTGGGACAGTCAAATCCCGCATCAATAGGGACTTTAAAGGTCTTTTCTCCAAAGAGTTTTCGATAATAATCATTCAAGGTATTATAAGATTTCATAACTTTCATTATAACAAAAAACACCCACAATCTCAAAAGCCTGACTTTCCTATAAATTCCTCTGTTTCTCATTTCCTTTAGCCATTTTTTATGATACAATATGAATATGATTTTAATGAAATTAGCATCTATTTTATTATTGATACTGACCTTAGTAGTCTGCATTATCATAACCAAACTTTTTAGATTAAAAAAACTAGGACGAAACTTTGCGGATCTGGCTTTTCCAGTCTTGGTATTTGAGTATTACCTGATCACAGCTAAAACCTTTACCCATAATTTTCTCCCTAGACTAGGCCTAGCCCTCTCACTCCTAGCTATTATTCTCGTTTTTTTCTTTCTTTTGAAAAAACGTAGCTTTTACTATCCTAAATTCATCAAATTCTTCTGGCGTGCAGGATTCTTATTAACCCTTGTCATGTATATCGAGATGATTGTTGAATTGATGTCTCAGAAATAAAAAACTAAATCGAAAACACCTCAATCAAACTGAAATACAGTGATTGAAGTGTTTTTTCTTTATCTATTTTTCAATAATTTCTATTTACTCTCTTTATCAGGAAATAGATAACCAATACCTACACAAGCCAGCACACCTGCTCCAATCACCAAGCCACTTGAAATCGGCAATAGATCCAAAGTCGCATTTGCGATGATAAAGGCAATAATCAAACACATCAGACTAGCCTTGTAGTCTTTTTTCAAAAGATTCTCTAGAGTGAAAAAGAGGAACAAGCCTACTGGAATCAATGACCAAAGGTTAACATTCAAACTTGGCCATCCAACAGAAGCAAAATACAATACTATCGCTGCTGCTACTAAAAATACAATCCCCAATAATTTTTTCATTTTGATCTCCAATTTCTTTTTTAGGAACTTGAGTTGTCTAATACTGCCCCCCTCACGTCCTTTACACAAATCATTATAGCAGAGCCCAGTTTCAAGAACAAGCTCTGTTGCCTATCTGGTCTCTATCTCGGTCTAAGTGGTTGAATAGTTAAGATAAAATAAGGAAACAGGGGAAAACTATCTTCCAAATAAAAAGGAATTAAGCAACCAAACGCTACTTAATTCCTTAAAATTATCTCATCTCAGTACATAAACCATTTTTTCATCTATAGCTTTTGTCTTCATCTTAATCTTTTTTCTTCAATCCAAGAAATACACCTACAGTAAACATTATTCCAGCAATGAATGGTGTAAAACCTTCTCTAACTGTTCCGGTTTTTGGCAATCTATCAGAATTGTTAGTATCCGATTTACTATCGATATTGGTATGTTTATTAGCTATAGTCTCTGGTTCATTAAGATAAACTCCCTTCTTATTTTCAAAGTTTTTATCATTTTTATCAGGAACTGTAGCTGTAACATCCTTAGTTGAATCAGATTTTTGACTTTCGTCTAATTGACTATAATTTACTTGTACAGGAACTGTAGCTGTGACATCCTTAGTTGAATCAGATTTGTGTGAATGATTTTCTCTTTGTAAATCCTCCTTTTTGTAATTTTCATCTAAGTGACTATGATTTTCTTGCACGTTATCTTTCTTTTTCGATACATCAAAAGTAGGTTTATTTTCCTCCTCCTTTTTCTCCTCTATTTTCTTGAATACAGGTTTTATAAGGGTATCTTTTGACACATTAATAACATAACCTGCATCTTTTTTCCCTTCGACACCAGAAATTTCCCAGCCATCAAATTGATAGCCTTTTTCTAATTCACCCTTATAGACAGGTAAAATGAAATCTTCTTCCGACACTATCGTTGAACTCATTTCTTTTCCATTTTGAATGGTCACAGTTACCATCTGAGGTTTTAGTTCGCTCACCTCTCCCGTATCTTTGTTTAAAATGAATTCTTTTACAGTTGTATTTCTTGCAAAATCTTTTACAAGAATCTTAATGTTTAGTGTCTTATCTGTTAGTTGTTTAATGTCATCAAATGATTTGTATTCTTTTCCATTTACATAAATATGTTTGTCTTGAATCTCACCATCGAATCCATTATTTCTTTTATCATTGATGTTAAAGACTACAGATTTTCCATCAGCATATTCAATACTAGTATTTCCCTTAGGATCAATGTTTACTTCTGGTTTAACATTATCATATAAAAATTGATAGTGTACTCCAACCGCTTTCGCATTCAAATCGCTATAGCCAGTTTGAAGATAAACATTTCCATCCATATCTGTTACCTTATCTGGAAATCCGTTTGCTTTATAGTCTTTCATTCCCCAGTCCATGATGTCACCGTCTTTAACATTAAGCTTAATGTTAAAATCTCTAGTGTTATCAATGTGTAAATCTCCGTAGATTAAATAATTATCTACAACCGATTCATTAACTCTCAACTCCCAGTTAAAACCACCCTTATCAGAAATCTTACCTCTTAAATAAAATTCTGGATTTCGTACATAAATTTTATTAGATTTAGATGGATTAAAGTAGTTCTTGTCCATTGAAAGGTTTACTGGTTTTGCATCAATAAATAACGTAGAACCATCTTCTTTTATAGCTTCTATATTGGATTTATCCTCCCCAGTGTACTCTTTACCATCCTTACCAAATAATACAAGTTTAGAAGGATCTGTTACAAGATTTCCATCTTTATCGATTGCCTCCCCTTTATCATTCATTTTAAAGGTAAACACTTGATATCTTACAATGTTAAAGCCGTCCAAAGCCGACATTAATACAGCTTGAGTACTTCTTCCATCTTCAACATTTCTACTATCAGTATAAATTATTTTTTCTGAAAGGACTCTTAGATTAGGATTGGTCTTTTGTATTTTTGCTATATCTTCCTTGCTATAGACTCCATTTCCTTCTAACATATCCGTTTTTCCAGGATTATAGGTAGTCACTTTTAGTGCATAGCCTTTTCTTAGAATGATGTTGTCTTTTAACAGATATTGTTGTTTTTCTGAATCAGAATAGATTTTACCAGATTCCATTTCCGTTAAATTGTTTGGTTTGTTTTTTGAAAGATCTCCTTCTCCTAATTCTATTACATTCCCATAACTTGATGCATACGGATATTCTGCTTTAGTTTCCTTATTTTTATCAGGCATTCTAATTTTAGTTTCAGCTTTTATCTGATCATCATCTTTAACAAAGAATCTCATATCTCCTGCAAAAGCTAATCCATCCACAATATCATTAATATTAGCGTATAAATCAAATGTCATCGTTTTTGAGTGGGAATCATACTTAGTCGTTTTGATTTCTATAGATTTATAGTTATTGCCATAATATACCTTGGCATTTTTAGAAACATTACTGATTTTTCCAAGAATTTCAAAGTGTCCATCTTTAGACGGGCTTAGAACACCATAAATTTTTGATTTGATTTCGTCAAGTTTTTCAGTTTCATATTCTAAGGCGCTACCATCGTCATAAGCAATGATATTTCCCTTATCATCGTATTTATAATCGTATTCCTCTGTTCTCTTACCAGTTTCACTTGTAAAGTCATCAACTTCTCTAAATTTCTTTTTAATGAGTTTCTTTAAGTCTTTGCTTTCAAAATCTCTAATTGTTGAAATAGTTTTATGAATAGTCAAGCTAGATTTTTCTTCGATAGACTCTTCATTGTCTTGATGATTTTCTTCCTCAGTTGTATCTTTTTTAAGACTATCCTCTTTTCTATTTTCTAAATTTTTAAATTTAGATTCAGCAATCTCGCCAAGCTTTTGGTATTTAGATGAATCTTGATCAGGATCTACTAGATAATAGGAAATCATCCCCTTTTCATCAGCATGATCAGCAAATTTAATTCTATGAATCTTTGTGAAATTGCTAGATCCATCTAATGCAATGACTTCAATGATTTTTCCTCTTAAATCTCCTGCACCATTAATTTCATAAATGGTATTTCCGTCTTTGTCAAGTTTTCTATTTCTTCCTTGACCCTCACCTGCATAAGTTACTTCAAGATTTTTCTCAACCTCTCCATCTTCATTAACAAGAGCGGCGCCAGCATACCAAACTTCGTTTGCAATCTCGTCAAATTTTTCAGGATGTTCTTTTTGATCTCTCGCAAATAGCGTTTCATTCTTATACTGATCTTTTACCTTATGATAAGTATCCTTTGTAATCAACTTAATTTTTTCAGGATTTGAAAAATCAACCGAAACAATCTTAGGGGCTGTGTTATCAATTTTTACAGGAATATAGGAAACCTGCCATGGATAATCTTTAGTTAATCTATATTTAAATTTATAGAAATATTGACCTTCCGCAATCGGTTCAAATTGACCTCTTATCTTAGTAGCAGGATCTTGGTTATCCTTACTTTCTGGTGCATTTTCTTCTCGACCTCTAGGGTTATAGATGAGTCCATCCCACTTCAAATCACCCCAAACTTTTAGTTTAGAAGATTTGATTCCCTTTGCATCATTTCTCTTAGAGTTTAAAATTCCTTTAATAAAGTGTTCTCTCGAAATGACTTTTAAGTCTATTTGATTTTCTCCCTCTTTATTTGTATTTACTATTGAAATCATTCCTTCTTCTGCACTTCTTAATACAAGTGGAGAAGGTGTTAATCCTCTCTCAAGTTGAGCATCTTGAGGATTTCCATTTGAATCTAAAGGATAAATTTTAGCAATGTTAGAACCACTTGATGATGGTGCGTTGATCCCTTCGTTATTGAAAGCAAATAATTCTGGATTTTGATCTAGGGATGTTGTATTTTTATCTTTTCTATTTTGTATAACTCCTGCTGGATTGAATTTATCTATACCATGTTCTCCACCAATTCCCTTATTTAAGGTTCCTGGAATTTTTGGTTTACCATCATCATCATAACCTTCCATTGTTTTTGATTTTGATCCTTCTTCCCAGGCCCATTTATCAAGGATTGGTTCCTTGTTCCAATCCCCAGCAAATCCCATTAGGGGCATTGATAAAGAAGGTTGGAAATTTATTTTCTTCCCATTGGAGTTTAGAGCTTCCATTTCTTCCACTGACTCAAAATGAATAAATGATTCTACAAATTTATTTTTGTTTTTTGCTTCCCCAACGTTTATAACCGCATTTAAATCAAAGCTAGAATTTGCTCCTATGGTGAAAGTGTCATGCTCAAATGTAATATTTGCATCTTTTACTTTCTCTGGGTGAATTTCTGGAACAATTTGCTTCCCATCTGGAGATTTTTCGTCTTTATATGTTTCATCCAGTTTTAGTCTATCAGTTAGAGCATCTGTAGTTATAGCTGATGCTGAAACTTTAAAGGTCAAAGGTCTGTTTGATGTATTGTGAAGCTTAATGGTAAAATATTTTTCTTCTCCTTTTATTTCTTTAAGAGAAATAGAACCATAAGAGTTTACCAAACCTTTAGAATCCTTGTTTTTGAAAGTCGCTACGACTTCATTTCTCAAAGCATTGGCCACATTAATTAGCCCTGCTCCCTGCTGTCTAGGTGATGCAAAGTATTGGCTTTTTTCTTTCCAAGAAGTCGCATCCATCATAGGCCGTGCAGTATTTTGTAGGGCAATTTTTGTAAGACTTGTAAGGTCTATTTTGTCATCTCCCTTAAGATTTTTCAATACAGGTCTTTCAAGCATTTCCTTTAATTTTGGTCTAATCAAAACAGTAGAAGCTGCCACGATTGGAGTTGCCATACTAGTCCCTGACATATAACCATAAGTTGATTTCCCATTAATGACATTGAGAGTGGATTTAATATTTTTACCAGGTGCTGAGACATCAGGTTTTAAGAGCAAATCTGTTCTCGGTCCCCAAGATGTAGATCCTGCTGGAACGATGATATCTTCTTTATACTGTTCTTTGTCTGTGTCAGGTGCAAACTTAAAGTCAATCTCTTTTTCATCACCTACATTCGGTTTATTAGAATTGTAGCTTGCCATATCAATTGGATAGTATTGATCCAATTTATCTTTGAAATCTTCCTTACTATTTCTTTTAACTTCAGTTTTTTTATCAGGGTTAATCATGTTCCATAACTTTACACCATCATCTCCTGAAATTGAGAAAACTTGACTAGTAGTTCCTTCATCCTCCTCATATCCCATAGCTGGAAGCTCGGTCCAATTATCTCTATTGTAGTAATTTACAGTATTTACAACCATAATGGCGCGTGCGCCCTTATCCGTTGCTCGTTTAAAAGCATTTTTTAAATCCTTTGTATAAATTCTATCCATTACTGCAATTTTGCCCTTAAGATCCAATCCTATCAAATCTTGATCCTGACCTTTGCCTATATATACAAATTTCAATTTATCAGGAGCTTTTGACCCATCTTCGTTTGTTATGATTTTATTCTTATCGAAAAAGGCTCCTATATTTCTGTATTTAAAACTTTCTCCACCTATGTTGACTTTATCAAACTCAACTGTTTGATTTTTAGCAGATGCGACCGCTATCGCATCTTCATGTGCTGCAGTTCGCGTTACATTTCCAGTGTCGGTCATTTTCAGATTATTATTTGCTACTAAATCCCATGAAGAACTTGAAGCAGAAGTCGCATAGTTACCCGTAGCTACAACCATTGGAATGCCTGCTTTTCTTAACGCTCTAATAGCTTCCCAATATTTCTCACCTACAAGACCTGTTCCTGTAAAACCAGATGATACCGAAACAACATCAACGTTGTGTTTGATGGAATCTTCAATAGCATGAAACATTGTTTCATCTCCTGCGAAGCCAGATCCTGCGTCAGAGTACATTTTATAAGAGAAGATCTGTGCATTAGGAGCAATTCCATCTATTCCGTTAAAGTTTTTAATATCTTTTTCAGTATCATTTCCCGCAAGAATCCCTGCAATATGCATCCCATGTGGATCAAAATAATCGCTTCCATCATCAGCTTTTTCTACAGTAATTTTACCACCATTATAATAATTGAAAGCATGAGGGATTTTATCACTCAACCAGAAATTTTTATCAGTACCTTTTAAGTCTTCTTTTTTGAATCTCATTGAGCCTTTAGCATCATCATCAATCCTCATGGCCTTATGCCTATAATCTGTCCCGGTATCGATATTTGAAATGACCATACCCCGACCATCAAAATTTTTACCAAATGGAGCATTGATAGACTTTAGGTAATCAATTGCCTCTTCAACTCCAATTTCCTTTCTAGCATGATTCATCATTGGTTGGACTTTTTGTGATCGTTCAATCGATGAAATACCTTCTATTAGTTTAATTTTGTCCAGATTATCTGGAGTTGTTTCTATTGCAACACCATTAAAAACCGTATCATAAGTATATAAAACTTTTGTATCCTTAAGATTTGATAATTCCTTGATTGCTTTTTCTCCAGATTCTTTATCTTTAAATTCAGCAATATAGACAAGTTTATCCTCTTTTTTGGGACTTTCTGGGTCTTTCCTTGCAGACGAGTCCGCTTTATCTTCTTGGGATTGATTGGAATTTTCTTCTTTGATTTTTTCTTCATTGCTAGTTTTGTTATCTATCACAGATTCTTTACTAACAACTTCTTTTTCCTCAATAACCGTTGTTTTCTTCTCTTCAATATCCTTTGAAGTTTCTATAGCATTATGAATATTTTCATCTCTCTCTTTATTCTCTGTTTCCTTCTCTACTACTACTTTTTCTTTATCAGAGATATTTAAAGTATCTTCAGAACTAGGTGTATCTGCTAGGATTACCTCATTAGGGACATATGCTGCTAAAATAACTGCAGCTGTGGTTAATGACAATACTGTACTTTTTTTCATTTTAATTCCTTACATATTTATTTAACTTCCAATAGATAG
>DXLD01000025.1:0-14773 GCA_019414935.1 Streptococcus sp. | reverse complement strand
CACGCTGAAGGTAAATGGGCTGGTATGTGTGGTGAGATGGCTGGTGACCAAAAAGCTGTTCCACTTCTTGTCGGAATGGGCTTGGATGAGTTCTCTATGTCAGCAACATCAGTCCTTCGTACACGTAGTTTGATGAAGAAATTGGATACTGCTAAGATGGAAGAGTACGCTAACCGTGCCCTTACAGAGTGTTCAACAATGGAAGAAGTTCTTGAACTTCAAAAAGAATACGTTAACTTCGATTAATGTCATTAACCTTGTAACCTAGTTGCAAGGTTTTTTGCTACATTTTAGAAAAGTATGATCTTATAAAGTTCACTTTTCAATGAGTCAGAGGCATGATATAATAAGAGAAACAAATAGAATAAGAGAGAAATCATGTCTAAAGAAATTGATATTGAGTATTACCACCAGCTAGCCTTGCAAAAGCAAAAGGAGCATCGAAAAGTTTTAGCCAATTTAAAGAAAAAGCCACCAAAAAATCTAGATAAGATAGCCCAGCAGATTCACCAAGAAGTATTTGCGGAGATTGATTGTACGGCCTGTGCTAACTGTTGCAAGACATTGGGGCCTGACTTCAAGGAAGCAGATATTACACGAATAGCTAAGTATTTTAAGATGAAATTACCTGCATTTGAAGCAGAGTTTCTGCAAGTAGATGAAGATGGGGACAAGGTTTTCAAATCCATGCCCTGCCCATTTTTAGGAGGAGATAACCTCTGTTCTATCTATGACGTTCGTCCAAAGGCCTGTCGTGAATTCCCCATACAGACCGTAAAAAGATTCATCAAATCAACCATTTGACAATTAAGAATACCTTGACCTGCCCAGCAGCTTATCTCTTTGTTGAGAAATTAAAGGATAAGTTATAGAGATTTAAAGGATAAAAAATTTCTAATAATAACTAGAGATATGAAGGGAGTACTCCTGTGCCTAGACCGAAAACAAAAGAGGAGCTAATGCTGGCCTCTAAGGGAAACTATGAAAAGCTCAATCATTTCATCTCCCAACTAAGTGAAGATGATCTACAGCATCCATTTGATTTTTCAAAAGACCAAAAGAAAAAGGAAGCACACTGGAAAAGAGATAAAAATCTACGGGATGTCCTGATTCATCTTTATGAATGGCAGCAGTTACTTTTGACCTGGGTACATTCTAATCAAGAAGGTCACGAAAGACCTTTTCTCCCTGAACCTTATAATTGGAAAACTTATGGACAAATGAATGACGCTTTTTGGAAGAAGCACCAGAAAACCTCCTTAGAAGAAGCGACTAGACTCCTAGAACAATCACATAGGGAGGTTTTAGAGTTGATAGAAGTTTTTAGCAATGACGAACTCTTTACCAAAGGTACCTATAAGTGGACGGGAGGGACAAGTCTAGGTTCCTACTTTGTTAGTAGCACGTCAAGCCACTATGATTGGGCTCTGAAAAAACTCAAAGCTCATCGGAAGAATTGTAAAGGATAGATGGCCTATTTGAAATGTCAAGAATGAGTTCTTTTAAACGTAAGATAAAAACAAAGGGCCATCAAGTGATGTAGCCCTTTTGAGTTATACAAGCAAATTACCATGCAAAAGCTGTCGTTGGAGCATTGAGCGCTTCTAACCACTGTTTATTTTTTACGGGGCAAAGAGTTACGGATATACCTGCCATATCTAGACTGGTCATAAATGTTCCTGATTTTATAAAGGTAATAGTGACTCCTTCAATTTCTAAGAGTTGAAGGATATCATTGATAAATATGCCCATTTCTAAGTTGCTGGTAGTGCCTAGATTATTTACAAGCAATATAAATTGATCACCCTTTTTCCAATGATAGTGCAATCTTAATTTACTTATAATTTCATTTGCCAGGATTTCCGATGATTGGAATGGGACGATACGATAGCCTTCTTCGCCATGTATGCCAATACCATAAGAAATATTTCCTTCTTCTAAGTTAAATAGTGGAAGGGTGGCTTGGGGGAGACTAGCCGATTTCGTTGCAAAGCCAATTGTTGCGATTTCGGGAGCAAGTTGATGACCTAAATCAGTTAGTTGCTCGATGTCGGCACCATTTTGAGCTGCATATCCTAGAACTTTATGAAGTAAAATAGTCCCTGCAAGTCCTCTTCCTCTAATTTGAAATCTATTGTGAGGTTCAATAGAAATATCGTCGTGTGCTAGACTATAGCCGACCTTAATTCCTTCTTGTCTAGCAGTATTAATGGCCGAGCTAAATTCTTTGATGTCTGCTTCGAAATTTTTTACAATGATGAAGACACCGTGACCATTGTTTAAAAAACGAATGGACTCTAAGATTTCAGTTCTTGTAGGAGGAGTAAATAATTGGCCATAGATAGCAGCGGTAAGCATTCCTTTTCCCACATATCCAATATGAGCAGGTTCGTGTCCTGAACCTCCACCCGCCAATATTGGAACCTGATGAGGATTACGATTTTTTTGATAGACTAGTGGTAAAGTAGGGTGTTTTTCTAATTCAGGATGACTGCTGACAGTTGCCGAAATGTAACTTGAAATAATTTTCTGTTTATGATTTGAAATAAATGTCATTGTGGTCTCTTTCCAATAATTGTCATGATTAGAAAGTCTGGTTGTGGAACTGGACTTTTTTTATTGACGTAAGCCTTCACGATTTCTGCTAGAGCATGTGAATGATAGTCTAACAAAAAACAAGTATAAGCAGATGAATCGATATCAATCTGACCATATTCTCTTAAAATTTTTGATACAAGCAAGCGACAGTAGCTGATAAATTGGTCATAGAAGTTATTTTGCCCTTGAATATCAAAAAGTTGAATATAAAAGTCACGCTCTTGTTCGAAATAAAAAAATAATTCTTGTAATAGTTTTTGGCCTGAAATGAAGTCCAAGTTATTGGTGATATACTCGGTTAAGTCATTTTCAAATATCCAGTCTAGCAGTTCATATTTGTCAAGAAAGTGATTGTAAAAGGTCTGTCTACGAATGCCAGCTGATTCCATGATATCTACAATAGAGATTTTATCAAATTCTCTAGTAGCTAATAGGTCTCTAAATGCCTTGGCAATCCGTTTTTTTGTAATAAGTGATGATGCCATAGGAAGCCTTTCTGTTACTTCCTTCATTTTACCAAAAAAATGTTTTAAATGGGTTTAAAAGGGGACAAATAATAGAATCTGTCCCTTATCATCTAGCAATAAAAAATATATAATGAAAGCGAAAACAAAGATACATGCCGAAAGGAGTTTCTCATGAAAAAAATTATAAATGAACCGACACAAGTTGTTGATGAAATGTTGCAGGGGTTGTCATTCATGCATGATGACTTGGTAGAACGCTTAGATGGTTTTGATGTCATTGTTAGAAAGGCGGAAAAGACAGGAAAAGTTGGACTCATTTCAGGTGGAGGTTCAGGACATGAACCAAGTCATGCTGGATTTGTAGGAGATGGAATGTTGTCTGCTGCCATTTGTGGAGCAGTCTTCACTTCACCTACTCCGGACCAAATTTTAGAAGCCATAAAGGCGGCTGATGAAGGTGCTGGAGTTTTCATGGTCATCAAGAACTATTCTGGGGACATCATGAACTTTGAAATTGCACAAGAACTTGCTGAAATGGAAGGTATTGATGTAGCAAGCGTTGTGGTTGATGATGATATCGCTGTTGAAAATAGTCTCTATACCCAAGGTCGTCGAGGTGTCGCAGGTACTATATTAGTCCATAAAATTTTGGGTGATGCGGCTCGTTCTGGTAAAACATTATCTGAAATGAAGGACTTGGCCGACAAACTTGTCTTAGAAATTAAAACAATTGGCTTAGCTCTATCTGGCGCTACTGTTCCAGAAGTTGGCAAACCAGGTTTTGTTCTAGAAGATGATGAATTTGAATACGGAGTTGGTATCCACGGTGAACCGGGATATAAGAAAGAGAAGATGCAACCCTCAGCACAATTGGCCTCAGAATTGGTTGAAAAGTTATCTGAAGGTTTCCAACTTAAAGCTGGAGAACGCTATGGCCTTCTCATCAATGGTTTAGGAAGCACTCCTCTTATGGAGCAATACGTATTTGCAAATGATGTGGCTAAATTACTCCATGAAAAAAGTGTTGACTTGGCATTTAAGAAAATTGGAAACTATATGACATCAATCGATATGGCTGGATTATCATTAACATTGATTCGATTGGCAGATGATGAGTGGTTGGATGCTCTAAATACACCTGTTACTACCCCAGCTTGGTAAAACTCAAGGAGGATATGTCGCATGAATGTTGAACAAGCTCTTGAATGGATGAAGCTTTTTAATGAAAAGATTCAAGAACAGAAAGATTACCTTAGTGAGCTAGACACCCCTATAGGAGATGGAGACCACGGTGGAAATATGGCGCGTGGAATGGCTGCAGTTATGGAAAACTTAGAAGGAAAGCAATTTGAAACAAGCAGTGATGTGTTTAAACTTGTCTCAATGCAATTACTGAGCAAGGTAGGCGGTGCTTCTGGTCCCTTGTATGGCTCTGCTTTTATGGGCATGGCCAAGGCTGATTCAAATTCGAAAATAGAGGAAATCTTACAAAGCGGTTTGGATATGATTGTCAAACGTGGGAAAGCAGAAGTTGGAGAAAAGACAATGGTTGATGTTTGGACTCCTGTTATTGCTGCTTTGTCTGCAGGCCAATTGACTCAAGAGGTTATTGATAAGCTAGTGAATGCTACCAAAGATTTACTTGCAACTAAAGGAAGGGCATCTTATGTAGGAGAACGTTCTCTTGGACATATTGATCCTGGATCATTTTCATCAGGATTACTCTTTACTGCTCTTTTAGAAACTGGGGTGGTTTAATGGGAAGTATTGGTCTTGTTATCGTTTCACATTCTAAACACATTGCACAAGGTGTCGTTGAACTGATTAGTGAAGTAGCTAAAGATGTTCCAATTACTTATGTAGGAGGAACCGAAGATGGAGGAATTGGAACGAGTTTTGATCAAGTAGATAGGGTTGTTTCCGAAAATCCAGCAGATACTTTATTAGCTTTTTTTGACCTAGGTTCTGCTAAAATGAACTTAGAAATGGTGGCTGATTTCAGTGATAAAAGTATCATCATCAATAGGGTTCCAATTGTAGAAGGTGCCTATACTGCAGCTGCTCTTCTTCAGGCTGGTGCAGAACTGTCAGTTATTCAAACACAGTTGTCGGAGCTTGAAATCAATAAATAAGGAATCATCCTATCATTTCTTTTATAGGTGAGTTATTGATTATCTCAACTATCAAATTTTAAGTAAATAATTTCAAAATCAGAAAGGGATTGCTTTATGCAGTTCCTTTTTAATGTAAAAGGAGTGGAATCATAGCGTTTCTAAATTGTTAATACTCTTCGAAAATCAAATTCAAACCACGTCAACGTCGCCTTGCCGTACTCAAGTACAGCCTGCGGCTAGTTTCCTAGTTTGCTCTTTGATTTTCATTGAGTATAATAATTCAAAACTGATTGTGATGGGACTATTCTAGCTTTAGAATCCTTCAAAAATTAAAATTTAAGGCAATCAATGTTTTAGAAGAGTGCGAAAACATTTAGTTTATAGGAATTCTAGATCTAGAATTGCATAGATATTTATGAAGTTAGAGTATTCGATAGTTAGGATTGTTCTATTCTGAAAGATTTTGACAATCAAAAGTCTAGAAGAGTGATTTATAAGTATACTTGTAGCCTTTAGTTGCGATAATTGTATGTCAAATAGATGGAATAAATTGGTATGGCTTTCTTACTTTATGCTATAATATTCATAATTCTTTTCAGAAAGGAAAACTCTCAAATTGTCCTACAAATTTCTACTTTTCGACCTTGACCACACTCTTCTTGATTTTGATGCTGCTGAGGATGTGGCTTTGACGCAACTTCTAAAAGAAGAAGGAGTTGAAGATATTCAGGCTTATAAAGACTATTATGTTCCTATGAACAAGGCTCTCTGGAAGAACTTAGAGCAAAAGAAAATTAGTAAACAAGAGCTGGTTAACACGCGCTTTTCTCGTTTATTTTCTCATTTTGGACTGGAGAAAGATGGTAGTTTTCTAGCCCAACGTTACCAATTTTACTTAGCCCAACAGGGACAAACGATTTCTGGCGCTCATGAACTTTTGGACAGCCTCATCGAGCGTGATTATGACTTGTATGCTGCGACAAATGGCATTACTGCCATTCAGACAGGGCGTTTGGCTCAATCTGGTCTGGCACCTTATTTCAATCAAGTCTTTATCTCTGAACAGCTGCAAACACAAAAGCCGGATGCTCTTTTTTATGAAAAAATTGGTCAACAGATTGCAGGTTTTAGCAAAGAAAAGACGCTGATGATTGGAGACTCTCTAACCGCCGACATTCAAGGCGGCAATAATGCTGGGATTGACACGATTTGGTACAATCCTCATCAACTCGAAAATCCCACACAAGCCCAGCCAACCTACGAAGTCCATTCTTACCGAGACTTGCTGGATTGTTTAGATAAACTGTAAAAAGTGGTTTAGACAGCCACTTTTTGCTATAATAGAGGCAGTAAAAACGAAGGAGTCGGCTATGGAACACTCGTCTTGGCATGCTTTGATTAAGGAGCAATTACCTGAGGGTTATTTCGGGAAAATCAATCAGTTTATGAATCAGGTCTATGCTCAGGGGACTATTTATCCACCCAAGGAAAAGGTTTTTCAGGCTCTCTTGACAACACCGCTTGAAGAAGTTAAGGTGGTGATTCTAGGGCAAGATCCCTATCACGGGCCAGGTCAAGCGCAGGGCTTGAGTTTTTCAGTACCGGACTCTATCCCAGCTCCACCATCCTTGCAAAATATCTTGAAAGAATTGTCAGATGATATCGGGGTTAAGAAATCTCATGATTTGACAGCTTGGGCTGAGCAAGGAGTCTTACTTCTTAATGCTTGTTTGACAGTTCCGGCTGGACGGGCTAATGGTCATGCTGGGCAGATATGGGAGCCTTTTACGGATGCTGTGATTCAGGTGGTCAATCATCTAGATAGACAAGTCGTTTTTGTACTCTGGGGAGCTTATGCACGCAAGAAGAAGGCCTTAGTTACCAATCCTCATCACTTGATTATCGAATCAGCCCATCCCAGTCCTTTGTCAGTTTATAGAGGATTTTGGGGTTCCAAGCCTTTTTCCAAGGCCAATGCATTCTTAAAAGAAACAGGACAAGAGCCAATCGATTGGCTTAGATAAGGAGAAAATATGCCTCAGTTAGCGACGATTTGCTACATTGATAACGGGAAAGAACTGCTTATGCTCCACCGTAATAAGAAGCCAAATGATGTTCATGAAGGAAAATGGATTGGTGTGGGTGGTAAGCTAGAGCGAGGAGAGACACCTCAGGAATGCGCGGCGCGTGAAATCCTTGAGGAAACAGGGCTCAAAGCCAAGCCAGTTCTAAAAGGTGTCATCACTTTTCCTGAATTTACACCAGATTTAGACTGGTACACCTATGTTTTTAAGGTGACGGAGTTCGAGGGGGATTTGATTGACTGCAATGAGGGGACGCTGGAATGGGTTCCTTATGATGAGGTTTTGAGCAAGCCGACTTGGGAAGGTGACCATACCTTTGTTGAGTGGCTTTTAGAGGACAAACCCTTCTTTTCAGCTAAGTTTGTTTATGATGGGGATAAATTGTTGGATACCCAAGTTGATTTTTATGAATAAAGGAGAGAGCAGATGCTACTAATCAAAAATGGTCGTGTTATGGATCCCAAGTCTGGTTTGGATCAAGTGTGTGATGTCTTGGTTGAAGATGGAAAGATTATCAAAATTGCGCCTGAAATTAAAGAAGAAGGCGCAGAAATCCTGGATGCCACAGGTCTTGTAGTTGCTCCTGGCTTGGTTGATATCCATGTTCATTTTCGTGAACCTGGTCAGACCCACAAGGAAGACATCCATACTGGTGCCCTAGCAGCCGCTGCAGGTGGTTTTACCACGGTTGTCATGATGGCTAATACTAGTCCAACCATTTCAGACGTGGAGACTTTGCAAGAAGTTCTCCAGTCAGCTGCCAAAGAGAAGATTAATGTTAAGACGGTTGCGACCATTACTAAGAATTTTAATGGGCAAGATTTGACTGACTTTAAAGCACTCTTAGAAGCTGGAGCTGTTGGTTTTTCTGATGACGGTATTCCGCTTGAGAGCAGTAAAGTTGTCAAGGAAGCCATGGAGGAAGCTAAAAAGCTTAATACCTTTATTAGTCTTCATGAGGAAGATCCAGGTTTGAACGGTGTTCTTGGCTTTAATGAAAATATCGCTAAAGAACATTTCCATATCTGCGGTGCGACTGGGGTGGCTGAGTACGCTATGATGGCGCGTGATGTCATGATTGCCTATGCAACTAAGGCTCATGTCCATATTCAGCATTTGTCTAAGGAAGAAAGTGTCAAAGTAGTTGAGTTTGCTCAAGGGCTAGGCGCGCAAGTCACAGCAGAAGTAGCGCCACAGCATTTCTCTAAGACAGAAGCACTTCTTTTGACACAAGGTAGCAATGCTAAGATGAATCCACCGCTTCGTTTGGAATCAGACCGTCGTGCCGTGATTGAAGGTCTCAAGTCAGGTGTCATCACAGTTATCGCGACTGACCACGCGCCTCATCATGCAGATGAGAAAAATGTCGAAGATATTACCAAAGCGCCATCTGGTATGACTGGCTTAGAAACATCTCTATCTCTTGGATTGACTTATTTGGTCGAAGCTGGTGAGTTAAGCTTGATGGAATTACTCGAAAAAATGACATACAACCCGTCCAAGCTTTACAACTTTGAAGCAGGTTACTTGGCTGAGAATGGCCCAGCGGACATCACTATTTTTGATGTTAAGGCTGACCGTCTTGTGGACTCCCATTTTGCTTCAAAAGCAGCTAATTCACCATTCATCGGTGAAACCTTAAAAGGGCAGGTTAAATACACCATCTGTAAGGGGCAAATCGTCTATCAAAACTAGGTGGAAGTCTGCTCTGTAAACAAAAAGAATAGAGAGCTTATATGTACCAGACCCATCATTTTAAAGACAAGTTTATCTTATTTTTAAAGATATTTTTCCCTATCCTGATTTATCAATTTGCCAATTATTCTGCCTCCTTTGTTGATACGACTATGACTGGCAAATACAATACCATGGACTTGGCTGGTGTATCTATGGCAACTAGTATCTGGAATCCCTTCTTTACCTTTCTAACAGGGATTGTGTCAGCCTTGGTGCCCATCATTGGTCACCATCTTGGGCGAGGCAAAAAGGAAGAGGTTGCGTCTGATTTTTACCAGTTCATCTATCTGGCCTTGGGACTATCTGTGGTCTTGCTGGGGATGGTACTTTTCCTGGCACCACCCGTCTTGAATCATATTGGACTAGAAGCGCCAGTGGCGGCAGTAGCGGTTCGCTATCTCTGGTTTTTATCTATCGGGATTATCCCACTGTTGCTCTTTAGTGTCATTCGTTCTTTGTTGGATTCGCTGGGGTTGACGAAACTGTCCATGTATCTCATGCTTTTGTTACTTCCTCTCAATAGTGGATTTAACTACCTCTTGATTTTCGGGGCCTTTGGTGTTCCAGAACTGGGAGGTGCTGGTTCTGGTTTAGGTACTTCTTTAGCCTACTGGGTCTTGCTGGGAATTTCTGTACTGGTTCTATTTAAACAGGAGAAGCTCAAAGACCTACATCTTGAGAAACGAATTCCATTTAATATGGATAAAATCAAGGAAGGAGTTCGATTGGGTATGCCTATTGGGGGGACTGTCTTCGCGGAAGTGGCTATCTTTTCAGTGGTTGGCTTGATTATGGCTAAGTTCTCATCATTGATAATAGCTAGTCACCAGTCAGCTATGAACTTTTCAACTCTCATGTACGCCTTTCCTATGAGTATCTCATCGGCTATGGCTATTGTTGTTTCCTATGAAGTGGGAGCCAAGCGATATAATGATGCGAAAACCTATATTGGTTTAGGAAGATGGACAGCTCTTATTTTTGCGGCCTTCACCTTAACCTTCCTTTACATTTTTAGGGGAAATGTGGCCAGTCTTTATGGTAATGACCCAGAATTTATCGATTTGACAGCGCGTTTTTTGACTTATAGTCTTTTCTTCCAGCTAGCAGATACCTTTGCGGCACCGCTTCAGGGAATTTTACGAGGTTATAAGGATACAGTGATTCCTTTTTACCTTGGTTTGGTTGGTTATTGGGGTGTAGCAATCCCAGTGGCTATGGTATTCGACTCTCTAACAGATTTTGGAGCTTATTCTTACTGGATTGGTTTGATTATTAGTCTAATCATAAGTGGGGCTCTCTACCGTTGGCGTTTAACTGTGACTATGAAGAGATTTGAATCTTTGGCAAAATCTAAATGCTAAAAAGTTTGTGAAAAAATATTCTTTGTAAGCAAATCCCTTGTTTTCATGGGGTTTTCTTTTTTATTTTGTGAATTTTTCTTAAGAAAAACTTTGACAGTATTTGCCAAAAACGGTAAAATAGTAAGGTAAGAAGAAACTTAGAAAGGCAAGAAGATGTCAACTTTAGATAAAAATCTTTTGCTAGAGATATTCCGTAAGATGGAAGAAATCCGTCGTATGGACTTAAAAATTGCGCAATTAGTAAAGAAAGGGAAAGTGCCAGGAATGACGCACTTTTCTGTTGGAGAAGAGGCAGCTAACGTGGGTGCTATGTTGGCTCTCAACCCAGATGATCTAATTACCTCAAACCACCGTGGTCACGGACAAGCTATTGCCAAAGGAATTGACCTCAACGGAATGATGGCTGAAATCCTTGGTAAATATACTGGAACTTGTAAAGGTAAAGGTGGTTCTATGCATATCGCCGACCTTGATGCTGGGAACCTTGGTGCCAATGGTATCGTAGGTGGTGGTATGGGGATCGCTGTCGGTGCAGCCCTCAGTCAGCAAATGCAAAACACTGGAAAAATCGTAGTCTGCTTCTTTGGTGATGGTGCGACCAACGAAGGTGTTTTCCACGAAGCAGTAAATATGGCCTCTATCTGGAAACTCCCAGTTATTTTCTACTGCATTAACAACGGTTATGGAATCTCTGCGGATATCAAGAAAATGACTAATGTAGAACATATCCATCAACGTAGCACTGCTTATGGAATTCCTGGAATGTTCATCGAAGATGGAAACAATGTCATCGATGTCTATGAAGGATTTAAGAAAGCTGTAGATCATGTTCGTGGTGGCAATGGTCCAGTCTTGATTGAAAGTGTAACTTATCGCTGGCTTGGTCACTCATCATCTGACCCTGGTAAATATCGTACGCGTGAAGAAGTGGAATTGTGGAAACAAAAAGACCCAATCGAAAACCTTCGCAAGTACCTCATTGAAAACACTATTGCAAGTGCCGAAGAATTGGAAGAAATCCAAGCGCAAGTCAAGGAAGCAGTAGAAGCTTCTGTTAAATTTGCAGAGGAAAGTCCATTCCCACCGCTTGAATCAGCATTTGAAGATATTTACGCAGACTAAGGAGAAAGAGATAAAATGGAAACAAAAACAATGTCCTTCCGTGACACCATTATCCTTGCTATGTCTGAGGAAATGCGTCGCGATGAAAATGTGTTCTTGATGGGAGAAGATGTCGGTGTCTTTGGAGGAGACTTCGGTACTTCTGTTGGAATGCTTGAAGAATTTGGTCCAGAACGTGTTCGTGACTGTCCGATTTCTGAAGCTGCCATCTCTGGAGCAGCAGCAGGAGCAGCCATGACAGGACTTCGTCCAATCGTTGATATGACCTTTATGGACTTCTCGGTTATTGCCATGGACAATATCGTCAACCAAGCTGCTAAAACACGTTATATGTTTGGTGGTAAAGGTCAGGTGCCAATGACTGTCCGCTGTGCAGCTGGTAATGGAGTTGGTTCTGCAGCGCAACACTCACAATCTCTAGAGTCTTGGTTTACTCACATCCCTGGTCTTAAGGTTGTGGCACCTGGAACACCTGCGGATATGAAAGGACTGCTCAAGTCTTCTATCCGTGATAATAACCCTGTTATCATTCTTGAGTACAAGTCAGAATTCAACCAAAAAGGCGAAGTGCCAGTTGACCCAGACTACACAATTCCACTTGGAGTTGGAGAAATCAAACGTGAAGGAACGGATGTAACAGTTGTTACTTACGGAAAAATGCTTCGCCGTGTGGTTCAAGCTGCTGAAGAATTAGCAGAAGAAGGCATTTCTGTTGAAATTGTTGACCCACGTACCCTTGTTCCACTTGATAAGGATATTATTATTAACTCAGTTAAGAAGACTGGTAAGGTTGTTCTGGTCAACGATGCCCACAAAACAAGCGGCTATATCGGAGAGATTTCAGCTATTATTTCAGAGTCAGAAGCATTTGACTATCTAGATGCACCAATCCGCCGTTGTGCAGGAGAAGATGTGCCAATGCCTTACGCACAAAACCTAGAGAATGCAATGATTCCAACAGTTGAAAGTATCAAAGATGCCATCCGTAAAACATATAACAAAGAATAGAACTACATAAGATAAATTATGTAAAACAACGGTTGTTTTTAACTTTAGTAACTTGAGATATGTATTGTATCCAAGTTATTTGCAAATTTGCGACAGGAGAGAGTCGAATCGATGTTATTCGACGAACGACTTAGTAAGTCTACTAGGTTGACCGCGTAATAGTGGCAACCGTAGCAACTTGAGATGCATTACGTATCCAAGTTACTTGCAAAGTTGCGACAGGAGGGAGTCGAATCGATAATATTCGACGAACGACTTAGTAAGTCTACAAGGTTGACCGCTTGATAGCGGCAACCGTAGTAACTTGAGACACGTTCCGTGTCCAAGTTACTTGTAGAGTTGAACACGGGCTAAAAGCTCGGAAAAAAGATAAATCTCCTTGGCTTCATCGAAGCCCGCGTAGATTTCCTATTTTTCAGTCGCTTTTAACGCCCTTAGTATCATAATTAGAATTGGAGAGGTCATGGCTGATGACAAGCTAAGAGCGACTCCTGCAGCTAGAAAGTTAGCGGATGATTTAGGGATCAACCTCTACGACGTTTCTGGCTCAGGTGCAAACGGTCGTGTCCACAAAGAAGACGTGGAAACTTATAAAGACACAAACGTGGTTCGCATTTCGCCACTTGCAAAACGAATTGCCCTCGAACATAATATTGCTTGGCTGGAAATCCAAGGAACGGGTCATCGTGGTAAAATCATGAAGAAGGACGTTTTAGCCTTGCTTCCTGAAAATATCGAAAACGACACCATCAAGTCTCCTGCCCAGATTGAAAAAGTGGAAGAAGTTCCTGATAATGTAACACCATACGGTGAAATTGAGCGTATTCCAATGACACCAATGCGTAAGGTTATTGCCCAACGTATGGTTGAATCTTACCTAACTGCTCCAACCTTCACCCTCAACTATGAAGTTGATATGACTGAAATGTTAGCTCTTCGTAAGAAGGTTCTGGAGCCAATCATGGAAGCAACTGGGAAGAAGACTACTGTAACAGACCTTCTTTCACTTGCGGTTGTTAAGACTCTTATGAAACACCCATACATCAACGCTTCATTGACAGAAGATGGCAAGACCATTATCACTCATAATTACGTCAATCTTGCGATGGCAGTTGGTATGGATAATGGGTTGATGACACCAGTTGTTTACAATGCTGAAAAACTAAGCTTGTCAGAGTTGGTCGTAGCCTTCAAAGACGTCATTGGACGTACCTTGGATGGTAAATTGGCTCCAAGTGAACTGCAAAATTCAACATTTACTATCAGCAACTTGGGAATGTTTGGCGTTCAGTCCTTTGGTCCTATCATCAACCAACCAAACTCAGCTATCCTTGGTGTAAGTTCGACAATTGAGAAGCCAGTTGTCGTCAATGGTGAAATTGTGATTCGCCCTATCATGAGCTTAGGATTAACCATTGACCACCGTGTTGTAGATGGTATGGCTGGTGCTAAGTTTATGAAAGATTTGAAAGAATTGATTGAAAATCCAATCTCAATGTTGATTTAAGAGCAAGAGTGTTCATTTTTAAGATATAGATAAAGGAAGGAAGACATGGCCTTAGAAGTAATTATGCCAAAAGCCGGCGTGGATATGACAGAAGGACAAATCGTCCAATGGAATAAAAAAGTCGGAGAATTTGTAAAAGAAGGAGAAATCCTTTTGGAAATCATGACTGACAAAGTCAGCATGGAATTGGAAGCCGAAGAAGATGGTTACTTGATTGCTATCCTCAAAGGAGATGGGGAAACTGTTCCAGTAACGGAAGTTATCGGTTACCTTGGTGAAGAAGGGGAAAACATCCCAACAGCTGGAGCAGCAGCCCCAGAAGCTAGCCCTGCACCTGCAGCAAGTGCTTCAAACGATGATGGTAAGAGCGATGATGCTTTTGATATCGTTGTGATTGGTGGAGGTCCTGCTGGTTATGTGGCAGCCATTAAAGCTGCCCAACTTGGCGGTAAGGTTGCCCTTGTTGAGAAATCTGAACTTGGTGGAACCTGCTTAAACCGTGGATGTATTCCAACCAAGACCTACCTTCATAACGCTGAAATTATTGAAAATATCGGTCATGCTGCAAATCGTGGTATCGTGATTGAAAATCCTAACTTCACTGTTGATATGGAAAAACTTTTAGAAACTAAATCTAAAGTTGTTAATACTCTTGTTGGTGGTGTTGCAGGACTTCTTCGTAGCTACGGAGTTACTGTTCATAAGGGAATTGGTACCATCACTAAAGATAAGAATGTCTTGGTAAATGGTTCTGAATTGCTTGAAACCAAGAAAA
>DXLD01000246.1:0-1526 GCA_019414935.1 Streptococcus sp. | reverse complement strand
ATGAAACAGTCCATGAAACGCATGGCGAATAAAATGAAGAAAGCGAAGAAGAAACGCAAGTAAGACAAAGGAAGGCCGCATGGCTTTCTTTTTTTAGAAAGAAAAAAAATGAGCACTTCCGTAGTTGGAAATGCTCGTTTTTTGATTTTCGAAGAGTATTAGTCTTTATTTTCGTATGGCAAGACCAAGTTCAAGATGATTCCTGTCATGGCTGATAGGGCAGTACCTGAAAGGGTAACTGGGCCAAGTTTAAGGATAGCTCCTCCAAGTCCAAGGACCAACATAGCACTTGCGATGATTAGGTTACGCATTTGAGCGAAATCAACACGTTCTTTGATTAAGACTTTCAAACCGTTGCTTGCGATAACCCCATAGAGAAGGATTGACATACCACCAAGTACAGCATTTGGAATAGTTGAAATCAAGGCAGTGAATTTACCAAGGAAGCTAAGGGCAATCGCGATAAAGGCAGCGTTACGGATAACTGAGACAGAAGCGATACGAGTCATACCAATAACCCCTGTATTTTCTCCGTAAGTTGTATTGGCTGGTCCACCAAGGAAGGCAGAAACAGAAGTTGCGATACCGTCACCAAGAAGAGTACGGTGAAGACCTGGTTCTTTCAAGAATTGACGACCACAGATTTGACCCAAAACAGTATGGTCTCCGATATGTTCAGAAATTGTTACGATAGCGATTGGCAAGATAGCGATGGTTTCTGGACCAAAGTAAAGATTGTATTCTTTAAAGGCACCACCTGTGCTAAATGGCAAGTAGAAACCAGGGATTTCAAACCAGTTAGCTTTAAGAACTGGTGTAAAGTCAACCAAACCAAGAGTTAGTGCGAAGAGGTAACCACCGATAATGGCAAAGAGGAATGGAATGATTCGTAAGAAGCCTTTTCCTTTTGTATTGATAAAGGCAGCAATCAAGAAAGTAACAACTGCTACAAGAGCATTTTTCCAATTCCCATCCGCTACAAGACCAGCGTTGGTAACAGCTGAACCTGCAAGGCCAAGACCGATAACGATGATCATAGGTCCGATGATTATTGGCGGTAAGAGTTTATCAATCCATTTTGTACCTGCAAAACGAACACTTGCAGCCACAAGGACATAGACTAAACCAGTCAAGATAACCCCTGTTTGAGCAGCAGATACATCACCACCCATTTCTTTCATAGCAAGTGACATTGCTGTGATAAAGGCAAATGAAGAACCTAGATAAACGGGAACTTTAAAACCAGTTGAAATCATGTAGATGAGTGTTCCTACACCTGAAGCAAAAAGGGCAACAGATACAGGCATTCCCAAAATCAATGGTACCAAGATGGTCGCACCAAACATGGCGAAAACGTGTTGGAAACTAAGGAGAATTCCTTTTCCAGCCGAAGGACGTTGGTCAACGTCTAGTAACAAATCAACAGTTGATTCTTGTTTCATATAAACCTCACTTTTGGGCATCAAAAAAGAGCCCATTATTTTACAGCAATAGGCCCTCAGAGTAAGACTTCTCTAAAATCTAGA
>DXLD01000245.1:0-1535 GCA_019414935.1 Streptococcus sp. | reverse complement strand
CCTGGTGACAAAAGCCTCTAGTTTACTCTGTTTCTTCTTCTATTTCAACTTCGGTAATTTGGACTTTTACCTTGGTAACACGTCCATTTTTCACCTTATCATTGGTTAGGATAAGTTGTTTGTTTTGGCTGACTAATTCATAACTGAGTCTCTCAGTCGTTGGAATGGTCCCAACTCCTGTCAAATAATAACCAGCGATGGTATCAACGTCATCACTTTCCAGTTCAACATCAAAGTAGTCATTAAAATCATTGAGATTCATGGTACCTTGAACAATATAAGTATCTTCTCCAATTTTATGAACTTCGATTTCAGCCTTATCTGTTTCGTCATCGATTTCCCCAACGATTTCCTCTAAGAGGTCTTCCAGGGTCACCAAACCAGCCATCCCACCGTATTCATCTAGCAAGATTGCCATTTGTCTTTGAGTATTGCGCAGTTCTTTTAATAAGTCATCCACAAAAATAGTTTCAGGAACAAAAAGTGGATCTTGTAAGATTCTCTTCCAAACAATATTGTCAAAACCGTCCACAAAGCCCGCATTAAGGAGACTCTTGGTGTGAATAATCCCAATCACGTTATCCTTGTCTCCATCATAGACAGGGATACGAGAATAATTTTGTTTTAAAATACTTTGGATGATGGTTTGACTATCATCCTGAATATCGACCATAAAGGCATCCGTTCGAGGAACCATGACTTCTCTGGCCATCAGTTCATCTAGTGAAAAAATCCCTTGTAACATCTCAATTTCGTCAGCATCTAGTGTTTCTTCACTATTTGTCAACATGTACTCAATTTCATCACGGGTCATTTTTTCGTCAGCATCGTCAAAGGTCATCGGAGTCAAGCGACTCAAGAGATTGGTAGATGCAGATAAGAGCCAAACAAAGGGACTAACTAGTTTCCCCAGCCCAATGATAACTGGCGCTGTACGAATCGCCAAGGCATCCTTTAGATTAAGAGCGATTCTCTTAGGGTATAATTCCCCAAAAACGATGGAAATATAAGTCAAAAATGCTAAAGATAGAAAACTTGCAACGGCATAAGCTGTTTCGCCATTTCCAAGCCAAGATGCAATTTCTCGTCCCAGAGTTTCTGCCAAACTCGCCCCTGATAAGATTGTAATCAGGGTAATCCCTACTTGAATGGTTGATAAAAAGTGGTTAGGATTTTCTAGTACCTTCAGCAGACGGATATAGCGTCTATCTCCTTCTTCTGCCTTTTGTTCAACCCGCGCACGATTTAGTGACACCATGGCCATTTCTGTGGCTGAGAAAAAGGCATTTAACACCGTCAAGATAAACAATAAAACAAATTGTAGCAACAAATTCTGACTACTTGGGTCTTCCATAGTTCTTCTCCTAAAATAGTATCTTATCCTTTATTATATCACAAAATATAGTCCAGTACATATTATTTTTCCCATACTCTTCGAAAATCTCTTCAAACCACGTCAGCTTTATCTGCAACCTCAAAACTGTGCTTTGAGCAACCTGCGGCTAGCTTCCTAGTTTGCACTTTGATTTTCATTG
>DXLD01000244.1:0-1564 GCA_019414935.1 Streptococcus sp. | reverse complement strand
ATATTTAAACAAGTCAAAACCGATTTATTACATAAAACAAGGGATAAAATATTTAATTATTTATAAAATGTTATTATGTTATATGTATTAACATAATCAAATCTCTAGCTTTAAAATAAATCTGTAACCACTTATCATGTCAGATAATTCACCGTCATTTTTAATAGTAAAAACAATCATCTAGAAAATTTAATAGTAACAGATGACTCATCTATAGCAGATTGAAACTAGAATAGTATATCGGAACCACTAAAATATTTCGGCTCTATAATATTTGTAGTGGGTAAATCCCCTATGGATATTATGGAGCCTATTTTGTTGTAGAAAAAAAGTCCCATATGACCTATAATGAAAAGCGACAAAACTATCATTAGAAAGATTCATATGGAACAATTACATTTTATCACAAAACTGCTCGATATTAAAGACCCAAACATCAAGATTCTAGATATCATCAATATGGATACCCACAAAGAAATTATCGCTAAGCTGGATTATGAGGCTCCATCTTGTCCTGATTGTGGAAGCCAAATGAAAAAATATGACTTTCAAAAACCGTCTAAGATCCCTTACCTCGAAACGACTGGTATGCCTACTAGAATTCTCCTTAGAAAGCGTCGGTTTAAGTGCTATCAGTGCTTGAAAATGATGGTCGCTGAGACTTCCCTCGTCAAGAAGAATCACCAAATCCCTCGTATTATCAACCAAAAAATTGCTCAAAAGTTGATTGAAAAGACTTCTATGACCGATATTGCTCATCAGTTGGCCATTTCAACTTCAACTGTCATCCGCAAGCTCAATGACTTCTACTTTGAGTGTAATTTTAGACATCTGCCTGAGATTATGTCTTGGGATGAGTATGCCTTTACCAAGGGAAAGATGAGTTTCATTGCGCAAGATTTTGATAAGCTCAATATCATCACTGTTCTTGAGGGTAGAACACAAGCCGTCATTCGAGATTACTTTCTTAAATATGATAGAGCCGTCCGATGTCGAGTGAAAATCATTACTATGGATATGTTTAGCCCTTACTATGACTTGGCTAAACAGCTTTTTCCAAACGCTAAAATCGTGTTGGATCGTTTCCATATTGTCCAACACATGAGCCGTGCTATGAGTCGTGTGCGTGTCCAAATCATGAATCAGTTTCATCGAAAATCCCATGAATACAAGGATATCAAGCGTTACTGGAAGCTCATTCAACAGGATAGTCGTAAACTCAGCGATAAACGTTTTTATCGCCCTACTTTTCGCATGCACTTGACGAATAAAGAGATTTTAGACAAGCTTTTGAGCTATTCAGAGGACTTGAAACACCACTACCATCTCTATCAACTCTTGCTTTTTCACTTTCAGAACAAGGAGGCAGACAAATTTTTCGGACTTATTGAGGACAATCTTAAGCTGGTTCATCCTCTTTTTCAGACTGTCTTTAAAACCTTCCTCAAGGATAAAGAGAAAATTGCCAACGCCCTTCAACTACCCTATTCCAACGCCAAACTGGAAGCCACCAATAATCTCATCAAACTTATCAAGCGCAATGCCTTTGGTTTTCGGAACTTTG
>DXLD01000243.1:0-1606 GCA_019414935.1 Streptococcus sp. | reverse complement strand
TTTCCGAGCACTTTGCAGTCATTGGAACTGCTCGTCGTCCTTGGAGCAAGGAATATTTTGAATCTGTAGTGGTTGAATCTATCCTTGATTTGGCAGATAGTACCGAACAGGCTCAAGAGTTCGCTAGCCACTTCTACTATCAAAGTCATGATGTCAATGATACAGAACACTACATTGCTTTGCGTCAATTGCAGGCTGAACTAAATGACAAGTACCAAGCTGAACATAACAAGCTCTTCTTCTTGTCTATGGCACCTCAGTTCTTTGGAACTATTGCCAAACACCTCAAGTCTGAAAACATTGTAGATGGTAAAGGTTTTGAGCGCTTAATCGTTGAAAAACCATTTGGTACAGATTACGCAACTGCAAGCAAGTTGAATGACGAACTCCTAGCAACATTTGACGAAGAACAAATTTTCCGTATCGACCATTATCTTGGTAAGGAAATGATTCAAAGTATCTTTGCAGTTCGCTTTGCAAACCTGATTTTTGAAAACGTTTGGAACAAGGACTTTATCGATAATGTTCAAATTACCTTTGCGGAGCGCTTGGGTGTAGAAGAACGTGGTGGCTACTATGACCAATCTGGTGCCCTCCGTGACATGGTACAAAACCATACTCTCCAACTCCTTTCTCTCCTCGCTATGGATAAGCCAGCAAGCTTCACAAAAGACGAGATTCGTGCTGAAAAGATTAAGGTCTTTAAAAACCTCTATCATCCAACTGATGAAGAGCTTAAAGAACACTTTATTCGTGGTCAATACCGCTCTGGTAAGATTGATGGCATGAAATACATCTCTTATCGTAGCGAGCCAAATGTAAATCCAGAATCTACAACTGAAACCTTTGCATCTGGTGCTTTCTTTGTAGACAGCGATCGATTCCGTGGTGTTCCTTTCTTCTTCCGTACTGGTAAACGTCTGACTGAAAAAGGAACTCATGTCAACATCGTCTTTAAACAAATGGACTCTATATTTGGAGAACCACTTGCTCCTAACATTTTGACCATCTATATCCAACCAACAGAAGGTTTCTCTCTTAGCCTAAATGGGAAGCAAGTAGGAGAAGAATTCAACTTAGCTCCAAACTCACTTGATTACCGTACAGATGCGACCGCAACTGGTGCCTCTCCAGAACCATACGAGAAATTGATTTATGATGTCTTAAATAACAACTCAACTAACTTTAGCCACTGGGATGAAGTTGGTGCATCATGGAAGTTGATTGACCGTATCGAAGAGCTTTGGGCTGAAAATGGTGCCCCACTTCATGACTATAAAGCTGGAAGCATGGGACCTCAAGCTAGCTTTGACTTACTTGAAAAATTCGGTGCCAAATGGACTTGGCAACCAGATATCGCCTATCGTCAAGATGGTCGCTTAGAATAAAAAAAATCCTGCAAGTTTGTACCTTGCAGGATTTTTGCTTCTGATTAGATTAAGCCTTCCAAGAGACCCTTCATAAAGTTTTCTGAGTTAAACTCTCCAATATCATCGATTTTTTCACCAAAACCAATCAATTTTACAGGAATATTGAGTTCTTCACGGATGGCTAAAACAACACCACCTCGAGCAGTTCCATCAATCTTAGTCAAGACAATTCCTGT
>DXLD01000242.1:0-1631 GCA_019414935.1 Streptococcus sp. | reverse complement strand
CCTTGGTATTTCAATGGCACTTTGTCTAGATCAATTTCAAGACCATCTGCCAATTCACCGATAGCCACACAGACACCACCAGCACCAAAGTCATTTGATTTCTTGATCAGACGTGTCACATCCCCATTACGGAAAAGACGTTGAATCTTACGTTCTTCGATGGCATTCCCTTTTTGAACCTCAGCACCAGCTGTTTCAACAGATTCAACCGTTTGAACTTTAGAAGAACCTGTCGCACCACCGACACCGTCACGTCCAGTCTTACCACCGAGCAAGATAATCACATCACCTGCTTCAGGTTTCTCACGGACAACATTTTCCTTAGGAGCCGCACCGACAACTGCACCTAGCTCCATACGCTTAGCAACGAAACCTGGGTGGAAGTATTCACGAACATAAGTTGTTGCAAGACCAATTTGGTTACCGTATGAAGAATAACCGTGAGCCGCTGTTTTAGAAATCACTTGTTGTGGCAATTTACCAGCACGAGTTTCAGCAATTGGTGTTGTAATATCACCAGCACCTGAGATACGCATAGCTTGGTAAACGTATGAACGACCTGACAATGGGTCACGAATGGCACCACCGATACAAGTAGCCGCTCCACCAAATGGTTCGATTTCCGTTGGGTGGTTGTGAGTTTCGTTCTTGAACATGAGAAGCCATGGTTCTTTGACACCATTGACATCCACTTCAATTTCAACAGAGCAGGCATTGATTTCATCAGACACTTCCATGTCATCCAAACGACCATTAGCACGCTCATAACGACCAAAAATAGTCGCCATATCCATCAAGGTTTGAGGTTTTTCTGTACGTCCCAACTCATCACGCATGGCAATATACTTGTCATAAGTCGCTTGCAATTGTTTTTGGAATTTAGAAGCTGAGAAGTCGATGTTTTTCAACTCAGTCTCGAAAGTTGTGTGACGGCAGTGGTCAGACCAGTAAGTATCCAAAACCTTCAACTCAGTCTCAGTTGGCACCCGTCCAATGGATTTGAAGTAATCTTGAATGAAGAGAAGGTCATCCACTTCCATGGCCAATCCTTGCTCAGCCTTATACTGTGCAAAATCTTCTGCCGTATAAGTTTCAAAGAAATCCAAGCTTGGAATGGTCTTGTCAGACTCAGAGAAATCCTGTTTCGCAATACCAACAGTGATATCTTTGAAACGAGAATCCACTGGGTTCAAAAGGTAGTTTTTGACAGCTTCCAACTCATTCGCATCAATATCCTTGTTAACCAAGTACAGTTGCGCTGTGTTCACTGTGACATCATTTGAACTACCAAGCAAAAGCAAAGCTTCTTGCGAAGATGCTGCACGTTGGTCAAATTGACCAGGCAAACTTTCGATAGCAAAGAAAGCATACTTCTCAAGATCAGCCTTAACCGCAGCCTCGTCCAAAACAGTATCAGTCACTTGCTCAGAGAAGATGTGTTTTTCCGCACGCGCAAACAAGTCCTCTGCCAAATTAAAGACATCGTAAACCTGAACAATCCGAAGATCCTTCAAGGTTTTCAACTGAAGATTATGCTGCAATTCTTTTACCAAAGAGTCCGATTTCACACGAAAATCAGCTTTTTTCTCAACGAAAATACGTTTATCCATTTTATTTCCTTTATCTATTTC
>DXLD01000241.1:0-1657 GCA_019414935.1 Streptococcus sp. | reverse complement strand
GTTAAAAGATCACGATTGGGAATAAACGGATCAAGATTTGTAGCATGGGTTAAGAGCTGGCGAATAGTGATGTCTGGATAATCGCTCTCAGGTAAAAAATCGGTTACTGGTCTGTCAATATCTAATTGACCTTTATCCCACAAGAAGGTAAAAACGGTGCCAACCCCAACAACCTTGCTGACACTGGCTAGGTCGTAAACTAATCCTGCCTCAGTCTGCAAGCCATGCTCTGGGTCACTCAAGCCTAAATAGACCTCCGTCCATTGATTGTCCTTAAAATACGCAAAAGAGGCTCCGGGATAAATCCCTGCCTCGATTTGTTCTTCTATTTTTTTAATAATCTTGGTCCACTTCATACTTCTTCAAACCACAATTCAACATTATTTCTATCTTTACCAAGGAAGAATTTTTCAGACTTAGGAATAAAATATTCGGTAGACTCAAATTTCTGGCGCAGACTTTCTATATCTAGTTCATTGACCAAGAACTTAAGCATAGATAAGTCCCAAGTAACCGTATTGTCCACAGTCAAATCCTGCCCCTGAGCTGGGATAAAATCAAGGGATGTCCCAATTTCAGATGATTCCAAGAAACTTTCGATATCAGTTGGAAAATGTAATTCCATAGAAATCTCAAACTTACTCAAAGAAATTGATTCCAAATCTGTTTGAAATTCAGGCTTTTCTTCTACTTCTACTAGACTGGCTCTATCATCTTCTGCATGAATCAAAATTAAATCATCTTCTGGTGAGAAAACTTCAAATGCGTAGCCATTATTCCCCTTATATAATTGACGAATCGAATCTGTTTTAGATAAGAGCCCTTCAATTTCCAAAGGATTTTCTACCTTGACAATCAATCTAGCCAGCTTTTTTCTTCCCTCTACCTTACGAGTTCGCATACTTGGAGATTCTTCTAAAACCAGCTTTTCTAGACCTGTTTGATCACCTAGTGATAGAAAGGCCGATTCTTCTAACAAGGCCTTCATGCCAAGGGTTTCAATATAAAATGTTTCATTTAATTTTCTATTATTAACTTTTAAAGTAGGAATAATCCGTACAATTTGATTTACATTCATAAATTCCTCCAACTCTTTTATTTTAAAGGATTTTAGAATTTTTTACAAGATATTATGCTCAGATTTACCTTTTTTTCGTAAAATTTCATCTAAAAAACCGAGGATTTCCTCGGTTTCAATTTCTTATAGGTAAAGGAATTTGAAGATAGCTACTGCGGCAATTGCTGCTGCGATCGGTGCTACTACTGGTACCCAAGAGTACCACCATTTTGAATCACCTTTGTGCTCACCAAGAACTGATTTTGGAAGGAAAGCATGAAGGAGACGTGGTCCCAAGTCACGGGCTGGATTCAAGGCAGGTCCTGTAGGTCCACCAAGTGATGTTACCAAGGCCATAACAAGGAATCCAAGTGCCAAGTGAGCAATTCCAAGACCAGATGTCATAAATGGTGCCACTTGTTCTTTAGCTTGGTCAAGTGCTGCTGTTACTTGCTCTTGAGGAATTGTTTGACCTTGAGTAGTTGCTTGAGCAACTTGAGCATTGATAGCTGCTTGTGCTTTTGATACTAGTTCAGCACCAAAGAAGTTTTTAGTCATTCCAAGAGCTGCAAAGAAAAGAACAAATGAACCAACAAACTC
>DXLD01000240.1:0-1667 GCA_019414935.1 Streptococcus sp. | reverse complement strand
TCACTACTACAATATACTTATGGGTAATCCCCTTACATCCAGTAAGGATTTATCCATCTCATTACTTAAACTGTTAGAATGTAGGATGCAATGGTATATCGACTTCATCACTAGGACTTAGCGTCCGTACTTTAGACTGATAACCAGCTCCTCATTCACAGTGTTCGTTTTATGCAGGTTGAATCACATTAAGTGCATTCGTGTCACACACAGTAGTTTGAGCAGGTAATGAGTAAATCTGGTATTTATCCATTGTAATATTTTTAAGGAGTGACAAATTTATGAACGCAGTAGGTATCGATGTTTCAAAAGGTAAAAGCATGGTTACAATTCTAAGACCATTTGGTGAGATTGTATCCTCTCCTTTTGAGATCAAGCACACATCCAGTGATATCCTTTCACTAATTAAACTTATTCACTCTATCGAAGGTGAATCACGAATTGTAATGGAGCACACCGGACACTATTACGAAGTACTTGCTCAGCAATTTTCAGCAGCTGGTCTGTTTGTCAGTGCTGTTAATCCTAAGCTAGTCAAAAACTTTAATAATGACTCTCTTCGCAAAGTTAAATCTGACAAAGCTGATTCCATCAAGATCGCCCGCTATGCTCTTGACAAATGGCAAAATCTTAAACCATATAGTATTGTGGATGAATTGCGCACACAACTAAAAGCCATGAATCGTCAGTTTCATTTCTATGTGAAACAAAAAACGGCTATGAAAAATAATCTTATTAATCTCATTGACCAGACATACCCAAATGCAAATACTTATTTTAATAGTCCACCCCGCAGTGATGGCTCCCAAAAATGGGTTGATTTTGTCTATACGTATTGGCATGTAGATTGCGTTCGTAAAATGTCTCTAAATTCTTTTGTTAAACACTATCAAAACTGGTGCAAGCAAAAAAAATATATCTTCAATAAATCAAAAGCCGAAGAAATTTATACCCAGTCAACGGAACTTGTCCCGGTATTTCCAAAAAACGAAATAACCAAACGCATCATTAGACAAGCTATCGCTCAGCTTAACAGCACTTCCGCTACCGTCGAAACAATACGCATTCTCATGAATGAAACCGCCTCAAAACTTCCAGAGTACCCGATTGTTATGCAGTTTAAAGGGATTGGTCCATCTCTTGGTCCACAGCTTATGGCTGAGATCGGTGATATAACCAGATTTACACATAAAGGAGCCCTTACTGCTTTCGCCGGGGTAGATCCTGGCGTAAACGAGTCTGGCTCCTATGCACAAAAAAGTGTTCCAACATCCAAACGTGGGTCTTCAAATTTAAGAAAGACTCTTTTTCAAGTAATGGATGTTCTTATTAAAACAATGCCGCAAGATGATCCTGTATATCAATTCATGGACAGAAAACGTGCCCAGGGTAAACCGTACTATGTTTACATGACTGCAGGCGCTAATAAATTTCTCAGAATTTATTATGGACGAGTGAAGGAATATCTCTGTATTCTTTCTGAGTCAAGCTAATTCAAAACTTTTATTTGCAGACCAGCACTGCTTGTGGTGGTCTTATTTTAGTGCCTAATTTTAACCATGTAAAATTTTATATTTTTTTCCCCATTAAGTCTTGACTTTTTATTTGCAGGCTAAAGTAACGAGAATGCGGTGTGCCGTTTTTCAATCAAATTAAAAAGAGACACG
>DXLD01000024.1:12055-14826 GCA_019414935.1 Streptococcus sp. | reverse complement strand
CAATCCGCGTGCTAGCCGTACGGTTCCTTTCCTTTCTAAAGTAACCAATATTCCTATGGCTCAGGTAGCAACCAAGCTTATTCTTGGTCAAAGTTTATCAGAACTTGGCTACCAAGATGGACTTTACCCTGAAAGTACTCGAGTTCATATTAAAGCACCAGTCTTCTCCTTCACGAAACTAGCTAAGGTAGACAGCTTGCTCGGTCCTGAAATGAAGTCAACAGGTGAAGTTATGGGTTCTGATACGAATTTGGAAAAAGCTCTCTATAAAGCCTTTGAAGCTTCTTACCTACACTTGCCAACCTTTGGTAACGTTGTATTTACCATCGCTGATGATGCCAAAGAAGAAGCCTTGGACTTGGCTCGTCGTTTCCAAAATATTGGCTATGGAATCCTCGCGACAGAAGGGACAGCAGCCTTCTTTGCCAGTCATGGATTGCAAGCCCAACCTGTGGGTAAGATTGGTGATGACGATAAGGATATTCCAAGCTTTGTTCGTAAAGGAAGAATTCAAGCTATCATTAACACAGTAGGAACAAAACGAACTGCTGACGAAGATGGAGAGCAGATTCGCCGTTCAGCTATTGAACACGGAGTACCCCTCTTCACAGCCTTAGATACAGCTAATGCCATGCTTAAAGTATTGGAAAGCCGTAGTTTTGTTACAGAAGCAATCTAGTTGAGAAAGAATTTTCACAGTTAAAAAGCCAGCGTCAGAAAACGCTGGCTTTTCCAATACTGGTGTTGCTTATTTCAACTATCATGCTTTCCTTAAGAATCGTTCCAAAATGTGATATAATAAGAATAAATTGGAAATAGGTAAACTATTTTTATTGTATTTTCAAAAACTCCATTAACAAACTAGGTAAAGACAAGATTAGAAAGTGAATATTCCGATGTCTTCTTACAAAAAGGTCTCTCTTTCAGAGATCAATCAATCTATTGAAACTCCGAATAACAATCATTTTTGGCAAAATCTAAAAGCATTTTTAGGGCCTGGAGCTCTTGTTGCAGTTGGTTATATGGATCCCGGAAACTGGATTACCAGTGTGGTTGGAGGTGCTTCCTATAAGTATAGTCTCTTATTTGTTATTTTGATTTCATCCATCATCGCCATGCAGCTACAACAGATGGCTGGAAAGCTAGGTATCGTGACGAGGATGGATTTAGCGCAGGCAACAGCTCATCATGCCCCCAAGTGGCTCCGTTATAGTCTATGGGTGATTTTAGAATTAGCTTTAATGGCGACAGATTTGGCTGAGGTTATAGGTTCAGCAATTGCCTTAAATCTTTTGTTTAAAATACCGATTATGGTCGCGATACTTCTAACCGTTTTAGATGTATTTCTTTTGCTTTTGTTGATGAAATTTGGTTTCAAGAAGATTGAAGCTATTGTTACAACCCTTATCTTAACTATTTTAGGTATCTTTTCTTATCTGGTGGCTTTATCCAATCCAAGTATGCAGGGGATTTTTGGTGGCTATTTACCGACTTCGACTTTATTTGAAAGTCCCTTGCCAGGACATGAGAGTCAACTGACTTTGGCTTTAGGGATTGTGGGAGCAACAGTCATGCCCCATAATCTCTATCTCCATTCATCCCTATCTCAAACAAGAAAAATCAACCATAAGGATAAAAAGGATGTTCGAAAAGCTGTGCGTTTTATGACCTGGGACTCAAATCTTCAGTTGTCCCTAGCCTTTGTTGTCAATTCCTTACTTCTCATTTTAGGGGCATCGCTCTTTTTTGGTCATGCATCTGAAATTTCAGCATTCTCTCAAATGTACAATGCTTTACAGGACTCGTCAATAGCAGGAGCAATAGCCAGCTCAACTCTGTCAACTTTATTTGCTCTGGCTCTCTTAGCAAGTGGCCAAAATTCTACTATCACAGGCACCTTGACAGGACAGATTGTCATGGAAGGTTTCTTGCATATGAAATTACCTCAGTGGATCATCCGTATCGGTACACGTATTTTTGCCTTGCTCCCTGTGATTATAGTTGCTGTTTTGTTTGGACATCAAGAAAAAACCTTGGATCAGTTGTTGGTCTATTCACAGGTCTTTCTTTCCATCGCTCTTCCGTTTTCAATCTTCCCCTTAATCTATCTGACCTCTAAGAAGTCAGTGATGGGAGAATTTACCAATGCTAAGTGGAATACAATCCTTGGCTACGTAGTTTCAATCATCTTGACTATTCTCAATATCAAGCTGCTTTTCGATATTTTTTAAACTTGTTCAAATCAAGTCTGTGCATCAGCTTGAGGAATGATAAAGTGATAATAGTAGTGCTTGATTCATGAAAAGAAACAAAAAAGAACAGCCGAAACTGTTCTTTTTTGTAGTTTATATGTTCATGCTCAATCAGTTCTTGCGATAAGCTTTAATACTGTGACTATACCACTCTTGCATTTCCTTTGATGGTGGTATCATATAATCTCCATACATCTGGGTTAAAAATTGGTCATATTTTTTAGGAACTGGTAACATACGGCCTTCAAACTCTGTTAAAATCAGTTCTTTAAAGGTATCAATTGGAAAGACTTCTTTCATTCCTTCCTTACCAATACCAATTCCTCCTTCATATTGAGGAGTGTTGGTTGCGGCGTTTTTGACTAGCTGATCAATTTTCTTGTAAAAGTAACGAGGATTGACAAATCGCAGAGCGTACCAGCTACATAATCTAAGAAAATCTTTTAATTTGCTATCACCATGAACTGCGCGTGATTTTTTGATATAAGCTAGTTGACGAAGGGCTACATACTTATAACT
>DXLD01000024.1:0-11955 GCA_019414935.1 Streptococcus sp. | reverse complement strand
GAATATCATGTTTCTTACAAGTCTCATCAATATAGTCTAGCAGGGCTAGTTGAATTTCTTTAATTTCTTCTTTTTCTAAATACTGCATCCTAATCCTCCAATTTATAAGCGTAAAATTCATGACTGTAGAAGCGTTTTTCTTCTGGTGGTAGGGTCATATAATCTCCATAAAATTGTGTCAAAATAGTATCAAATTTTTCAGGTGCAGGAAGGGTCAAATTCTCAAAGGGTAAATCGATTGTTTTATCGAAGGTACCACTTGGGAAGACTTCCTTTTCCTTAAATTTAGAAGGGATAAAAGCCATATACTGCCCATTCTCACGACTATATTTTTGAATTTCTTTCTCGATTTTATGTGCAAAATAACGAGGAGAAACAGGTCGAAGGAGCAACCAAAAGGCTGTTCGTATCCAATCTTTTATAATGCTATCTTTATAGACAATATTTTTATGTTTACTGAAAGACAGAAGTTTGAAGCTTTCCAGTTTATAACAAGTATCAATGACCTTAGGATCATCAAAGCGATCCATAGGGAAAATATCGATAAAGACACCAGAATCATAGGTTTTTGTATTTCGAGTATCAATAATTTTAGTTGTACTGTCTGTTATTTTGATAAAGTTGTTAAAGTAGTTCTTATCAGTTTCTAAGGAAAGGAGCTTATATTTGCTTTTTTCCTTTTGAAAAATGTTTATAAATCGTTGGTAGTCTTCTCGAGGCATGGACAGATCAATATCGTCGTCCCAAGGGATAAAGCCCTCATGTCGAACTGCCCCAATCAGAGTACCGTAGTTAATAATATAGTTGATATTGTGCTTTTTACAGAGAGTATCAATATAATCCAAAATTTCTAATTCAATTTGTTTGGCATCTTCAATGGTTAGTTGTTTCATTCTAAACTCCTATGATCTTTTGAATTTATTTTTTAAGGCTAGGACATGGTTTAAAAATTCATAGAAAATGCTATCTTTGGTGAAGACAAGTAGAGCAATATAAGAGATGGCTGATAGCAAGACAATCAAACCAGTATTAATCAAAAATGGCAAATTAATGACCATATCCACAGGATACAAGAAATTAATCAGGAAATAGATTCCTACAAAGGAAAGTGAAAAGAGCGAGTATCGAACAGTATAGCTAAAGATATGTCCTAAGTGGATGAGTTGTTTTCTATGGATGAAAATGATATAGAAAACAAGTAGAGAGGCCTCTGATAGCATAGTTGTCAGTAAGTAGTATTCAGGAGCCACGATATTGTTGAAAAAGAGGAGACTATTTAAGCCCAAATTGAGTAGCCCAGCAAAAACTGTATAGACTGTGATTCGTTTTTCATAACCATTTGTAAAGAGAATTTGGGAACCAAGAATGGTATCTAAGGCCAGGATAATCGTACGAAAAGCGAAGAGAGAGGTTAAGATACCACCTCCGATATATTTTTCACTACCGTAAAGTAGGATGGCATTTGGTCCTAAAACCATGAGTCCAAAACTGAGTGGGATGATAAAGAAGTTAAAGATTCGACTTCCTCTGTTAACCAGAGAAACATAGGCTTCTTTGTCTCCTTTACCCAAATAGTAACTGAGACGAGGTACACTCACTCCGATAGCTCCTGTTACAACACCAGCTATAACGGTCACAATTCGTTGAGCCATGGTATAGTAACTAACGTTGACATCAATCCCTGTTTTAACGAGGAAGAGGCGATCTAAAAAAGTGAAGAGCATATTGGCATTGGCAAAGACCAACATGGCTGTTAGAGGGAGAAAGAGCGGTTTAAAATCACTTAGGTGAATCTTAACAAGCTTAATGTCTCTTTTAATCCAAAAATAACTAATCAGATAGTTAATCAGTGTCGATAAACTCATCACAAGTGTATAGACAACAATATCGTGTTCATTTTTGACAAACAGGAAAATAGAGACCAGCATCAGGATACGGATGAAGGCAGTCTTGTAAAAAAGAAAACTGTAATTTTCCAGAGCTTCATTGACCCACTCGATTGAAAAAATCTGGGCAATGAGTTGAATCCCCATAACAAGGTAGACCTTTTTGATGATTGGATTATCTGTAAAGAAGAGAGGATAGGCAAGGATATAGACAGCGGTAGTCAAAATCGTACAAGCTATGCACAAATAAAAAAGACTAGAGAAGGTTCTATTCAGATCTTTTTTGTTATCCTTGACATTACTGATGGCCCGTAAACCGTAGTTATAGACTCCATAAGTTGCAAAGGGCAAGAAAAATGACAAAATAGTGTCAACTGAGTTGAAGTAACCATAGTCAGTTCGGTCCAAGACACGCGCGACGTAGGTACCAGTTAAGATGGGAAAAATAATATTCAAGACACGAATTCCCATATAAGATAGAGCATTTAATTTTATACTTTTCATTCAATTTACCTCGTTTTTCATTATATCATAAAGTCAGCTAATAAGAAATGAAGGGCAGTAATACTCTTCGAAAATCAAATTCAAACCACGTCAGCGTCGCCTTACCGTACTCAAGTACAGCTTACGGCTAGCTTCCTAGTTTGCTTTTTGATTTTCATTGAGTATAAGTCAAGTAATCACTTTGAAGTCTCAAAGTTTAATTTTAAGTTTTCTTTAAGAAAATTATATTATTCTGGAGAACTCTAAAATTTCACAGCCATTTATTGGTAATGACTACAGAATTCCTAGTCATTATTAGAAATGGACTAGTTTATTTGAATAATAGAACTCCTTAATCCTTCTATTCTAGAACGGGAGGGCCGGTATTTCTTTCATGATAGGACTAGATTGTGGTATAATAGAGAGAATAAGTTTTTTTAGTAAGACAAAGGAGAAAATAGATGATTTATGCAGGAATTCTTGCTGGTGGAACTGGCACACGCATGGGAATCAGTAACTTGCCAAAACAATTTTTAGAGCTAGGTGATCGACCTATTTTGATTCATACAATTGAAAAATTTGTCTTGGAACCAAGCATTGAAAAAATTGTAGTTGGTGTTCATGGAGACTGGGTTTCCCATGCAGAGGATCTTGTAGATAAATATCTACCTCTTCATAAGGATCGTATCATCATTACAAAAGGTGGTGCCGACCGCAATACAAGTATTGAGAAAATCATTGAAGCCATTGATGCTTATCGTCCGCTTACTCCAGAGGATATCGTTGTTACCCACGATTCTGTTCGTCCATTTATTACACTTCGCATGATTCAAGACAATATCCAACTTGCCCAAAATCATGACGCAGTGGACACAGTGGTAGAAGCGGTTGATACTATCGTTGAAAGTACCAATGGTCAATTCATTACAGATATTCCAAATCGTGCTCACCTTTATCAAGGACAAACACCTCAAACATTCCGTTGCAAGGACTTCATGGACCTTTACGGTTCTCTCTCTGCTGAAGAGAAAGAAATCTTGACAGATGCATGTAAAATCTTTGTCATTAAAGGAAAAGATGTAGCCTTGGCCAAGGGTGAATACTCAAATCTGAAGATTACAACCGTAACAGATTTGAAGATTGCAAAAAGTATGATTGAGAAAGACTAGTAAAATGATTAATCAAATTTATCAACTAACTAAGCCTAAGTTTATCAATGTCAAATACCAGGAAGAGGCTATTGATCAAGAGAATCATATCCTTATCCGTCCCAACTACATGGCTGTCTGTCATGCGGATCAGCGTTACTACCAGGGAAAACGTGATCCAAAGATTTTGAATAAAAAGCTTCCAATGGCAATGATTCACGAGTCATGTGGAACCGTTATTTCTGACCCGACAGGAACCTATGAAGTTGGGCAAAAAGTTGTCATGATTCCTAATCAGCCTCCTATGCAGAGTGATGAAGAATTCTATGAAAACTACATGACAGGGACCCATTTCTTATCTAGTGGATTTGATGGCTTTATGAGAGAGTTTGTTTCTCTCCCTAAAGATCGTGTGGTGGCTTATGATGCTATCGAAGATACGGTTGCAGCCATTACAGAGTTTGTCAGTGTTGGTATGCACGCTATGAATCGTCTATTGACTCTTGCTCATAGCAAGCGGGACCGAATCGCTGTTATCGGAGATGGAAGTTTAGCATTTGTGGTTGCCAATATTATTAACTATACTTTTCCAGAAGCAGAGATTGTGGTTATTGGTCGTCATTGGGAAAAGTTGGAACTCTTCTCTTTTGCCAAAGAATGCTATATCACTGATAATATTCCTGAAGATTTGGCCTTTGACCATGCTTTTGAGTGTTGTGGTGGTGATGGTACTGGACCAGCTATTAATGACTTGATTCGCTACATTCGTCCTCAGGGAACGATTCTCATGATGGGCGTTAGCGAATATAAAGTCAATCTCAATACACGCGATGCCTTAGAAAAGGGCTTGCTCTTAGTTGGTTCCTCTCGTTCTGGTCGCATCGATTTTGAAAATGCAATCCAAATGATGGAAGTCAAGAAGTTTGCCAATCGTCTTAAAAATATCCTTTATCTAGAAGAACCTGTAAGAGAAATTAAAGATATTCACCGTGTCTTTGCTACCGATTTAAACACAGCCTTTAAAACAGTGTTTAAGTGGGAAGTATAAGTGCTGGAGGTTAATTGTGGAGAAAATCATTAAAGAGAAAATTTCTTCCTTACTTAGTCAAGAAGAGGAAGTCCTCAGTGTTGAACAACTGGGGGGAATGACCAATCAAAACTATTTGGTCAAAACAACAAATAAGCAATACATTGTTAAGTTCTTTGGTAAAGGGACAGAAAAGCTGATCAATCGTCAAGATGAAAAGTACAATCTTGAACTACTAAAGGATTTAGACTTAGATGTAAAAAATTATCTTTTTGATATTGAAGCTGGTATCAAAGTAAATGAGTATATCGAATCTGCGATTACGCTTGATTCAAGGTCAATCAAGACCAAATTTGATAAAATTGCTCCAATATTACAAACTATTCATGCATCTGGTAAGGAGTTAAGAGGAGAATTTGCTCCTTTTGAAGAAATCAAAAAATACGAATCCTTGATTGAAGAGAAAATCCCTTATGCCAACTATGAAGCTGTTCGAGAAGAAGTCTTCTCCTTAGAGAAAAGACTGGCTGACTTAGGTGTTGACAGAAAATCTTGTCATATCGATTTGGTGCCTGAAAACTTTATCGAGTCACCACAAGGACGACTTTATCTGATTGACTGGGAATATTCATCAATGAACGATCCAATGTGGGATTTGGCTGCCCTCTTTTTAGAGTCTGAATTCACTCGTCAAGAGGAAGAAGCCTTCTTATCTCACTATGAGAGTGAGCAAACACCTGTCTCTCGTGAAAAGATTGCCATTTATAAAATTTTACAAGATGCTATTTGGAGTTTATGGACAGTCTACAAAGAAGAGCAAGGTGCAGATTTTGGTGACTATGGTGTGAGTCGTTACCAAAGAGCTGTTAAAGGTTTGTCATATTCTGGAGGTTCAGATGAAAAATAAAAATGGAGTTTCTTTTGGTCTACTCTCAGGTATTTTCTGGGGTTTAGGTCTAACGATTAGTGCTTATATCTTTTCGATTTTTACAGATTTGTCGCCCTTTGTGGTGGCCGCTGCTCACGATTTCTTGAGTATCTTTATCTTACTAGCTTTTCTCTTGGTAAAAGAAGGAAAAGTTCGTCTCTCAATTTTCTTAAATATTCGCAATGTTAGTGTTATCATCGGAGCCTTGCTAGCAGGCCCTATCGGTATGCAGGCCAATCTTTATGCGGTTAAGTATATCGGAAGTTCCTTAGCTTCATCTGTGTCGGCTATTTACCCTGCGATTTCGGTTTTATTGGCTTTCTTCTTTTTGAAGCACAAGATTTCGAAAAATACTGTGTTTGGGATTGTCTTGATTATTGGAGGGATTATTGCTCAAACTTATAAGGTTGAACAGGTTAATTCTTTCTACATTGGGATTCTTTGTGCTTTAGTTTGTGCTATTGCATGGGGGAGTGAGAGTGTTCTTAGCTCCTTTGCTATGGAAAGTGAATTAAGTGAAATCGAAGCCCTCTTAATCCGTCAAGTGACTTCATTCTTGTCCTACCTTGTGATTGTGCTCTTCTCTCATCAGTCATTTGCAGAAGTGGCCAATGGACAATTGTTAGGTCTTATGATTGTCTTTGCAGCCTTTGATATGATTTCCTACTTGGCTTATTATATCGCTATCAATCGCTTGCAACCAGCCAAGGCTACAGGCTTGAACGTGAGCTATGTAGTTTGGACTGTCTTGTTTGCAGTTGTTTTCTTGGGTGCACCGCTAGATATGCTGACAATTATTACGTCACTTGTCGTCATTGCTGGAGTTTATATTATTATTAAAGAATAAAGGAGATTCGTGTGAAAGCCATTATCTTAGCAGCGGGATTGGGAACTCGCTTGCGTCCTATGACTGAAAATACCCCTAAAGCCTTGGTTCAGGTTAATCAAAAACCTTTGATTGAATACCAAATTGAGTTTTTAAAAGAAAAAGGAATCAATGATATCATCATCATTGTCGGTTATCTTAAAGAACAATTTGATTACTTAAAAGAAAAATACGGAGTTCGCCTCGTCTTCAATGATAAATATGCTGACTACAATAACTTTTACTCTCTCTATCTTGTAAAAGAAGAATTAGCTAACAGTTATGTTATCGATGCCGATAACTATCTCTTTAAAAATATGTTCCGCAATGATTTGACACATTCGACTTATTTTAGTGTCTATCGTGAAGATTGTACCAACGAATGGTTCTTGGTCTATGGAGATGACTACAAGGTTCAAGACATTATTGTTGATAGCAAGGCAGGCCGGATCCTTAGTGGTGTATCCTTCTGGGATGCTCCAACTGCAGAAAAGATTGTCAGCTTTATCGACAAGGCTTATGCAAGTGGAGAATTTGTTGATCTCTACTGGGACAATATGGTTAAGGATAATATCAAAGAGCTAGATGTCTATGTCGAAGAATTAGAAGGTAATAGTATCTATGAGATTGATAGTGTCCAAGACTATCATAAATTAGAAGAAATTCTTAAAAACGAAAATTAAAGATTCCAACATCTGGCTGAAATAGTCGGATGTTTTTTTGATTTTTTACGAATAAATAGATGACTAGAAAAAGAAATGGAGATATTTATGAAAATCACAAACTATGAAATCTATAAGTTAAAAAAATCAGGTTTGACCAATCAACAGGTTTTGAAGGTCCTAGAATACGGTGAAAATCTTGATCAAGAACTGTTGCTAGGTGATATTGCAGATATATCAGGTTGCCGAAATCCAGCCGTTTTTATGGAACGTTATTTTCAGATAGACGATGCGCATTTGGAGAAGGAGTTTCAAAAATTTCCATCTTTCTCTATTTTAGATGACTGTTATCCTTGGGATTTGAGTGAAATATATAATGCGCCTGTACTTTTATTTTACAAGGGAAATCTTGACCTCTTGAAATTTCCTAAGGTAGCAGTCGTGGGCAGTCGTGCTTGTAGCAAACAGGGAGCTAAGTCAGTTGAAAAAGTCATTCAGGGCTTGGAAAATGAACTGGTTATTGTCAGTGGATTAGCCAAGGGGATTGACACAGCAGCCCATATGGCTGCTCTTCAGAACGGCGGAAAAACCATTGCAGTGATTGGAACAGGTCTGGATGTGTTTTATCCTAAAGCTAATAAACGCTTGCAAGACTACATCGGCAATGACTATCTTGTTCTAAGTGAATATGGACCGGGTGAACAACCTCTGAAATTTCATTTTCCTGCCCGTAATCGCATCATTGCTGGACTTTGCCGTGGTGTGATTGTAGCAGAGGCTAAGATGCGCTCAGGTAGTCTCATTACCTGTGAGAGGGCAATGGAAGAAGGACGCGATGTTTTTGCTATTCCTGGAAGTATTTTAGATGGACTATCAGACGGTTGCCATCATTTGATTCAAGAAGGTGCAAAATTGGTTACCAGTGGGAAGGATGTTCTTGCGGAATTTGAATTTTAATACTCTTCGAAAATCTCTTCAAACCACGTCAGCTTCCATCTGCAACCTCAAAACAGTGTTTTGAGCAACCAGCGGCTAGCTTCCTAGTTTGCACTTTGATTTTCATTGAGTATAAGAAGAAGTTCGCTTACTAGACAAACTTTTCTTCTATATATAGGAGCTAAGTCTTGACAGTTATGGCAAAATGGTTTACACTTTATAAAGTTTATTACTTTGAAAAGGTGTGATACTGTGGCTACGGCAACAAAAAAGAAAAAATCAACAGTTAAAAAAAATTTAGTAATCGTGGAGTCACCTGCTAAGGCCAAGACGATTGAAAAATATCTCGGCAGAAACTATAAGGTTTTAGCCAGTGTCGGGCATATCCGTGATTTGAAGAAATCCAGTATGTCCGTTGATATTGAAAATAATTATGAACCGCAATATATCAATATCCGAGGAAAAGGACCTCTCATCAATGACTTGAAAAAAGAAGCTAAAAAAGCTAATAAAGTCTTTCTGGCGAGTGACCCGGACCGTGAAGGAGAAGCGATTTCTTGGCATTTGGCTCATATTCTCAACTTGGATGAGAATGATGCCAACCGTGTGGTCTTCAACGAAATCACCAAGGATGCGGTAAAAAATGCTTTTAAAGAACCTCGCAAGATTGATATGGACTTGGTCGATGCCCAACAGGCACGTCGTGTCCTGGACCGCTTGGTAGGCTATTCGATTTCTCCTATTTTGTGGAAGAAGGTCAAGAAGGGCTTGTCAGCAGGGCGCGTTCAGTCTATTGCGCTTAAGTTAATCATTGACCGTGAGAATGAAATTAATGCCTTCCAACCAGAAGAATATTGGACAATTGATGGTGTCTTTAAAAAGGGAACCAAGCAATTTCAGGCTTCCTTCTATGGAGTGGATGGCAAAAAGCTGAAATTGACTAGCAATGATGAGGTCAAGGAAGTCTTGTCTCGTCTGACTAGTAAAGACTTTTCAGTAGATCAGGTGGATAAGAAAGAGCGCAAACGCAATGCTCCTTTACCCTATACCACTTCATCTATGCAGATGGATGCTGCCAATAAAATCAATTTCCGTACTCGAAAAACCATGATGGTTGCCCAACAGCTCTATGAAGGGATTAATATTGGTTCTGGTGTTCAAGGTTTGATTACCTATATGCGTACCGATTCGACCCGTATCAGTCCTGTAGCGAAAAATGAAGCTGCAAGTTTTATTACAGACCGTTTTGGTAGCAAGTATTCTAAGCATGGTAGCAAGGTCAAAAATGCTTCTGGAGCTCAGGATGCCCATGAGGCTATTCGCCCGTCTAGCGTTTTTAATACACCTGAAAGTATTGCTAAGTATCTGGACAAGGACCAGCTCAAGCTCTATACCCTTATCTGGAAACGTTTTGTGGCTAGCCAGATGACAGCTGCTGTCTTTGATACTATAGCTGTTAAATTGTCGCAAAATGGAGTTCAATTTGCTGCCAATGGTAGTCAGGTTAAGTTTGATGGTTATCTTGCCATTTATAATGATTCTGATAAGAATAAGATGTTACCAGATATGGCTGTTGGAGATGTGGTCAAACAGGTCAATAGCAAACCAGAGCAACATTTCACTCAACCGCCTGCCCGTTATTCTGAGGCGACACTGATCAAGACCTTGGAGGAAAATGGGGTTGGACGTCCGTCAACCTACGCGCCAACCATTGAAACCATTCAGAAACGTTATTATGTTCGCCTTGTAGCCAAACGTTTTGAACCGACAGAGTTGGGAGAAATTGTTAACAAGCTCATCGTTGAATATTTCCCAGATATCGTAAACGTGACCTTCACAGCTGAAATGGAAGGTAAGCTGGATGATGTCGAAGTTGGAAAAGAGCAGTGGCAACGTGTCATTGATGCCTTTTACAAACCATTCTCTAAAGAGGTTGCCAAGGCTGAAGAAGAAATGGAAAAAATCCAAATTAAGGATGAACCAGCTGGATTTGACTGTGAAGTGTGTGGCAGTCCAATGGTCATTAAACTTGGTCGTTTTGGTAAGTTCTACGCTTGTAGCAATTTCCCAGATTGCCGTCATACTCAAGCAATTGTGAAAGAAATCGGTGTTGAGTGTCCAAGTTGTCATCAGGGACAAATCATTGAACGTAAAACTAAACGTAATCGCCTCTTCTATGGTTGTAATCGCTACCCAGAATGTGAATTTACCTCTTGGGATAAGCCTGTTGGTCGTGACTGTCCAAAATGTGGCAACTTCCTCATGGAGAAAAAAGTCCGTGGTGGTGGCAAGCAGGTTGTTTGTAGCAAGGGTGACTACGAGGAAGAAAAGATTAAATAAGAGGAGAGTCCTGAAAGTGAATTTCAGGCTCTTTTTGGTTAGAACTTGACAAAATTCATCATTGTATGCGAAACTAGAAGAAGATTATTTTAACTAGGAGAAGTTATGCGTTTTATCTATTTGATCATTGGTTTTTTATCACTAGCCTTGGCTATTATTGGGGTTGTCTTGCCCTTGTTGCCTACAACTCCCTTTCTTTTGTTGTCTATTGCTTGTTTCTCTAGAAGTTCCAAGCGTTTCGAAGATTGGCTTTATCATACCAAGCTCTATCAAGCATATGTAGCTGATTTTCGTGAGACTAAGTCAATTGCGCGTGAACGTAAGAAAAAAATTATCGTATCTATCTACATCTTGATGGGAATTTCTATTTATTTTGCCCCTCTTTTACCAGTAAAAATCGGTCTAGGAGCCTTGACCGTCTTTATCACTTATTATCTCTTCAAGGTCATTCCGGATAAAGAATAAGTAAAATTTGTCACTATTTCCCTTGATAAAATTGAAAGCATATTCATAACAATATGATATAATGAATTTAAAGTAATCTTCAAGGAGAATTAAATGATTTACGAATTTTGTGCTGAAAATGTGACCTTGCTTGAAAAAGCGATGCAGGCTGGGGCTCGTCGAATCGAACTCTGTGATAATCTAGCAGTGGGAGGAACAACACCAAGCTATGGAGTAACCAAGGCAGCGGTTGAATTGGCAGCTAACTACGATACGACCATCATGACTATGATTCGTCCACGTGGTGGCGACTTTGTCTATAATGAACTAGAAATTGCTATTATGCTAGAAGACATTCGGTTGACTGCTCAGGCTGGAAGTCAAGGAGTTGTATTTGGGGTTTTAACTGCTGATAAGAAGTTGGATAAGCCTAATCTTGAGAAGTTAATTACTGCATCGAAAGGAATGGAAATTGTCTTTCATATGGCCTTTGATGAATTGAGTGATGAGGATCAACTGGAAGCTATTGACTGGCTTAGTCAAGCTGGTGTTACTCGAATCCTGACTCGTGCGGGTGTATCTGGTGACTCCTTAGAAAAACGTTTTGCTCACTATCACAGAATTTTGGAACAGGCTAAAGGTAAGATTGAAATTCTACCAGGTGGGGGGATTGACCTTGACAACCGTCAAACCTTTATCGACCAGCTTGGCGTGACACAATTGCATGGAACCAAGGTTGTCTTTTAAAAAATAGAAAGGAACTGCTGCTTAGGGTAGCAGTTTTCACTTATGTTTGAAATTTTTAAATCCTATCAGTTTAATCAAGAAAAGGCTCGTGCTTTTGGTTTTGTAGAAAATAGTGGAGTCTGGATCTATAGTTGCCAGATTTTACAGAGTGACTTTATCATGACTGTGTCCATCACTTTTGATAATGTGAGTTTTCAAGTTTTTGACCAGGAGACTGGTGACCTCTATCCACAAGTTCATATGGAAAGTATGAGAGGGAGTTTTGTCGGAAGTGTTCGTGAGGCCTGTATGGAGATTCTTTACCAAATTCGGAAGGCTTGTTTTGATGTGCAGGATTTTATCTGTCCTCAGACTAAGCGTATCATGGTTCAGGTTCAGGAAAAGTATGGCAATCAGTTGGAGTATTTGTGGGAGAAATCGCCTGATACGGCAGTATTAAGACACGAAGGAAATAAAAAGTGGTATGCCGTCTTGATGAAAATCTCTTGG
>DXLD01000239.1:0-1697 GCA_019414935.1 Streptococcus sp. | reverse complement strand
TAATTAACCAGCCTAATTTTTCAATTGATAAATCAATTCTTTGAGAAGCATTGTTCTTAAATTCATTCTGTAAATGAGAAAAAATTTTAACAGCTTTATATCTTTGGAGACCAATTTCATTTAAACGATTAATTACTTTTTCACTAATAAGTCGATAACGTGTTTCGTCATCACTCCCATGAAAAGTAATTTTTAGGATACGAATATTTTGTTTTAGCTTCTCAAAATCAATTGCAACAGTTGTTTTGTCAAATATTAAATCAATTTTTTTCTTATGAGTATCAGGAAGTTCATTATACTTCAAGTTCACCCTAGATCCTTTAAATAAATCTGGGTACTTATTTGCTCTTATGGGAACTTCAATATTATTTCCGTAAATGACTTCACTATATTTCTCGTTAACATTATATACTGCATTGACTAAAGAATTAATCGCATTATTCAAATGTTGAGTTGTTGTATGACTTGAGTATGGATTTTCCTGAGCTTTGGCCTGTATATAAATTGGCTCCTTGTTACGAAAGTATATCTCAATATCCTCTGTTTGACCTTCAACTTTAAACTTTTCAACTTGAGTTAATTCTTGATCCATAACTAGGTATAACGCAAGATTATATTGAAAATCCCATCCAAATGCAGAGGAAGTTGCATTTGTGTTCTTATGCAGAGCAGTCATAAAAAATCTCTTTCTAACTTTTCTTAACTCTACCATTATACCAAAAAACACGGCTCATCACCGTGTTTCTGTGTTTATTTAACGAGTTTCTTCATCTCATCAATACGTGCAACCGTCGCGTCGTATTTAGCTTGGTAGTCGGCTTGTTTGTCGCGTTCTTTTTGGACGACTTCTGGTTTGGCATTGGCTACGAAGCGTTCGTTAGAGAGCTTCTTACCGACCATATCCAGTTCTTTTTGCCATTTAGCCAGTTCCTTGTCGAGACGAGCTAATTCTTCTTCGACATTGAGGAGGTCTGCCAGTGGCAAGTAGATTTCTGCTCCTGTGATGACGCTTGACATAGCGAGTTCAGGTGCAGGAATAGTTGATGCGATTTCCAAGTGTTCTGGATTTGTGAAGCGTTTGATGTAGTTGACATTGCTATTAAAGAAGGCTTCCAAGTCGCTATCGCTTGTCTTAACAAGAATGGTGATAGGCTTGCTTGGTGCTACGTTTACTTCAGCACGCGCATTCCGAACGGCACGGATCAAGTCTTTGAGGCTTTCTACACCAGTGTGGGCAACAAGGTCTTCAAAGGCTGGGTTAACAGTTGGGTATTCTGCTGTCACGATAGAGCCTTCTGAGATTTGTCCAAAGATTTCCTCTGTCACAAATGGCATGATTGGGTGAAGGAGACGAAGGATCTTGTCCAAGGTGTAAAGGAGAACAGAACGTGTGATGACTTTCTCTTCTTCATTGTCGCTATAAAGGACTTCCTTAGTCAACTCAACGTACCAGTCCGCAAATTCATCCCAGATAAAGTTGTAGAGGATGTGGCCAGCCACACCAAATTCAAACTTGTCAAAGTTAGCAGTAGCTTTTCCGATGGTTTCATTGAGGTTGTGGAGAATCCAGCGGTCTGTGACATTCCCAGCTTCCTTGTTAACAACTTTTTCCACATTGGCAGTTGCTTGCTCAAGGGTCAAACCTTCATTGTTCATGAGGATGTAGCGAGAGATGTTCCAAATCTTGTTAATGAAGT
>DXLD01000238.1:0-1717 GCA_019414935.1 Streptococcus sp. | reverse complement strand
TTGGTGATGAATTGGCTAAAAACATCGCTAAAGGATTTGTTAACGGTAAATACGACGGTGGTCGTCATCAAATCCGTGTCGACATGTTGAACAAAATGTGCTAATACTCTTCAAAAATCAAGATAATCTGTCGTCAGCTCACTTTAGCTAACCTCAGTTATGCTCGCAGCTCGCTTCCTAAGCTAATCTTGATTTTTCTTGAGTAAGGATAAATGATATTAGATTTATATAATTAATCGGAGGGAATAACTAATGAGAATTGCAATTGGATGTGACCACATCGTAACAGATGAAAAAATGGCGGTTTCAGAATTTTTGAAATCAAAAGGATATGAAGTTATTGACTTTGGTACATATGACCATACACGTACTCACTACCCAATCTTTGGTAAAAAAGTAGGGGAAGCTGTAACTAGCGGTCAAGCTGATCTTGGGGTATGTATCTGTGGTACTGGTGTTGGTATCAACAACGCTGTCAATAAAGTTCCAGGTGTTCGTTCTGCCTTGGTTCGTGATATGACAACAGCTCTTTATGCTAAAGAACAATTGAACGCCAACGTTATCGGTTTTGGTGGTAAGATTACTGGTGAATTGCTCATGTGCGATATCATCGAAGCTTTCATCCATGCTGAATACAAACCATCTGAAGAAAACAAGAAATTGATTGCGAAAATTGAACACGTTGAAAGTCACAATGCTCAACAAACAGACGCAAACTTCTTCACTGAATTCCTTGAAAAATGGGATCGCGGAGAATACCACGACTAAGAGGTGACCTATGATTTTAACAGTCACAATGAACCCATCCATTGACATTTCCTATCCCTTGGATGAGTTGAAGATTGATACTGTCAATCGTGTGGTGGATGTAACCAAAACGGCTGGTGGTAAGGGACTCAATGTTACCCGAGTACTTTCAGAATTTGGGGATTCTGTTCTTGCTACTGGTTTAGTGGGTGGCAAACTTGGTGAGTTTTTGGTTGAAAATATCGATGATCAAGTAAAGAAAGATTTCTTCTCAATTCAGGGAGAAACTCGGAACTGTATCGCTATTCTCCACGGAGACAACCAAACAGAAGTCCTTGAAAAAGGTCCTGAAGTATTGGAACAGGAAGGTCAAGACTTTTTGGAACATTTCAAAAATCTCCTAGAGTCAGTTGAAGTAGTAGCTATCTCAGGCAGTCTGCCAGCTGGTCTTCCAGTTGATTACTATGCGAGCTTGGTTGAACTTGCTAATCAAGCTGGCAAGCCTGTTGTCTTGGACTGCTCTGGTGCAGCACTTCAGGCGGTTCTTGAATCACCACATAAACCAACAGTCATCAAACCAAATAATGAGGAACTATCTCAGCTTCTAGGAAGAGAAGTTTCTGAGGATTTGGATGAATTAAAAGAAGTACTTCAAGAACCTTTGTTTGCAGGTATTGAATGGATTATCGTTTCACTTGGTGCCAACGGTGCCTTTGCCAAACATGGTGACACTTTCTACAAGGTAGATATTCCTAGAATTCAGGTGGTCAACCCTGTCGGATCTGGAGATTCTACTGTGGCAGGAATTTCTTCAGGACTTCTTCATAAAGAATCGGATGCAGAATTACTCATCAAGGCAAATGTCCTTGGTATGCTCAATGCTCAAGAAAAAATGACTGGTCATGTCAACATGGCCAACTATCAAGCTCTATATGATCAATTAATAGTAAAAGAGGTATAAAATGGCTTT
>DXLD01000237.1:0-1754 GCA_019414935.1 Streptococcus sp. | reverse complement strand
AAAAGCGCAAACGAGTCGTGCTCCTATTCAAGATTTGACAGACAAGATTTCTGGGATTTTTGTACCAGCAGTTGTCATTTTAGGCCTCCTTACTTTTTGGGTCTGGTTTGTTCTACTTGGAGATAGCTTTGTGACTTCACTTCTCTACGGAGTTGCTGTTTTGATAATTGCCTGTCCTTGTGCACTAGGACTCGCGACACCGACAGCACTCATGGTTGGAACAGGACGAAGTGCCAAGATGGGGATTCTTCTCAAAAATGGTACAGTTTTACAGGAAATCCAAAAAGTCCAAACGGTTGTTTTTGATAAGACAGGAACCTTGACCGAAGGGAAGCCAGTAGTGACAGATGTTATTGGTGATGAAAGAGAAGTGCTAAGTTTGGCTGCTTCATTGGAAGATGTATCTCAACACCCGCTAGCTCAAGCTATTGTTAATCGTGCATCTGAACTAGGAATTAGCCTTTACCCAGTGGAAAACTTCCAAGCCTTGCATGGAAAAGGTGTGACTGGGACTATTAATGGGAAACAAGTCTTGCTGGGTAATGCTAAACTTTTAGCTGACCTTGCTATTCCACATGATTATCAAGAACGATTTGATTTGCTTGAGAAGGAAGCAAAAACAGTTGTCTTCCTATCCGTAGATGGTCAGTTAAAAGGCTTAATTGCCTTGCAGGATGTCCCTAAGGAAAATGCTCGAGAAGCTATTGCTAAATTGAAAAAACGTGGTCTTAGAACGGTCATGCTTACCGGAGATAATGCTGGAGTAGCGCATGCGATTGCAGAGCAAATTGGAATCGAAGAAGTGATCGCAAATGTCTTGCCAGAGGAAAAGGCACATGAAATTCACAAGCTTCAAAAGAATGGCAAATTGGCCTTTGTTGGAGATGGGATCAATGATGCACCGGCCCTCAGTGTAGCCGATGTCGGAATTGCCATGGGCTCTGGTACAGATATTGCTATCGAATCAGCAGATCTTGTCCTTACAACCAACAATTTACTAGGATTGGCACGTGCTTTTGATATGAGTAAGAAGACCTTTAATCGTATTCTACTCAATCTTTTCTGGGCTTCTATCTATAACCTCATTGGTATTCCGATTGCAGCAGGAGTTTTTTCAGGACTTGGTTTAGTGCTCAATCCAGAACTTGCAGGATTGGCCATGGCCTTTAGTTCAGTCTCTGTTCTAATCAGCTCTCTCATGCTTAATTTTACTAAAGTCGATTAAAAAGGCGGTCTTAACCGCTTTTTTTGCTATTCTAAAACAGATTTTCAAACCGCTTTCAAACTGTACTGTAATAGAGAATGGAGTATTCTGAGCATATACTTAGAAATCTAAAATCAAATGTGATAAATTAGGATTGTAAATTTACAGAATCGTTTTCAATTACTATATAAAAGCGTTTTTTGTAAATATATGAAATTATTTTGAAGGAGAGTTATCATTATGACTCAAGGGAAAATTACTGCATCTGCAGCAATGCTCAACGTATTGAAAACATGGGGCGTAGACACTATCTACGGTATCCCATCAGGAACACTTAGCTCACTTATGGACGCTTTGGCTGAAGACAAAGATATCCGTTTCTTGCAAGTTCGCCACGAAGAAACAGGTGCTCTTGCAGCGGTTATGCAAGCTAAATTTGGCGGCTCTATCGGGGTTGCAGTTGGTTCAGGTGGACCTGGTGCGACTCACTTGATCAACGGTGTTTACGATGCAGCTATGGATAACACTCCATTCCTTGCTATCCTTGGAT
>DXLD01000236.1:0-1771 GCA_019414935.1 Streptococcus sp. | reverse complement strand
GCCATTTCAAAATCCCCAGCTCGCATCTTAGTGTAAATATCCTGCGGACTGTAGAAAACCTCGCCGAGATTGGTCAAGGCCTTCTCCACATCAGCCCCTAAATAGTGGGCTTTTTTTATTTTGGCCTGACGAATGGCAGCTGTTAAATGAGGCAATTTACCCAAACGGTCCAAGACTTCCTCATCTGCTACCATCAAGGCATCGTCAAAGAAGGTCAGAGCTACGCTGGCGTCTGTTTCAAATTCCATCCCAGCTTGGGCAATGTTGGCAAATTCGTCATTGCTATAGTCTGTCGTCTGAGGCATAAAGCCATAGTTGCCAATATGGCTCATCTGAATGTAGATTTGTTCCAATTCCGCAAAGGCCTTCTCGAAATCTTCAAAAGTGTGAAGATTGCCCTTGTAGTCACGGCTAAACTGGTTGATGTCTTCGCGAGCTTTCTCGATTGCACGCAAGAAATCCTCACGGTCTTGGTATAGGGCTGTTAAATCCCAAAGTTCCTTCTCTGGAAATTCTGAACGGTGTTTTTGTTCCATTTTCTTCCTCTTATTTCTCTAATTCTAATAAAACACTAAGGGCTGATAAGGCGTAAAGCGGTGCTGTTTCTGCTCTTAGAATGCGAGGACCAAGTCCTGCAAGAACCGCTTCCTTAGTTTCAAAACTTTCGATTTCTGCAGGTGACAGGCCACCTTCTGGACCAAATATAAAGAGCAATTTGGCTCCTTTCTCGAGTCCAGCAACTGCTTGTAAAAGCGCAGCGCTTTCTCCTTCTTTGGCCGACTCTTCATAAGCCACTACAATGCGGTCAAACTGGTCCAGTTGAGCTAGAAAGTCTGATTTTTTCTCGAAAAGCTGAATACTTGGAACGATATTACGCTTACTTTGTTCTGCTGCTCCAAGGGCGATTTTTTCTAGTTTTTCAACCTTTTTACCCAATTTTTTGCCATCCCACTTAGCAACGGACCAATCGGCAGGAAAGGCCCAGATTTGGCTCGCACCCAGTTCCGTCACTTTTTGCGTGATGAACTCCAGCTTGTCTCCCTTGGGAAATCCAGATGCAATGGTCACTTGAACGGGCAGTTCCACATTGTCAGCCAATTCTTGGATCAACTCAAACTGACGAGCTTCCACATCCAGCACGCGCGCCAAGCGCTTAATTCCATCATCAAAGACCAAAGTAACCTCATCATCTTCTTTCAAGCGCATAACCTGAAACATATGCTTACTGGTTTCCTTGTCCTTAATGGTGACAGGAGAGACTGCACTCCCCTTGACAAAATACTGCTGCATGCTAGCCTCCAATCACACCGGAAATATCCTTGGTTTTCTTAAAGACACAGGCATTCCATTCCCCTTGAATCATGTGGGTTTCAAGGAAAAATCCAGCTGACTCAGCCGACTCGCGCACCATGTCCCACTTGTCCTTGATAATGCCACTCATGATGAGGTAGCCTTCATCCTTGACCAAGCGGTAAGCATCCTGTGTCAAATGAATAAGGATATCCGCCAAGATATTAGCTACAATCACATCTGCCTCAATCTCAACACCCTTAAGCAAATCACCTGCAGCTACATGGATGTTTTCCATGCCAGGGTTGAGCTCAATATTTTCCTGAGCAACACGAACTGCCACATCATCTAGGTCGTAGGCGAAAATTTCCTTAGCACCCAAAAGCGAGCTGGCAATAGAGAGAACCCCTGAACCAGTCCCCACATCCAGCACCGTTTCGCCACCACGAAGGACCTGCTCCAAGGCAAAGAGGCTCATCTT
>DXLD01000235.1:0-1778 GCA_019414935.1 Streptococcus sp. | reverse complement strand
CATAGACTTGTCCTTTTCTTGACCTAGGAAATTGACTGTCTGATCTTGACCATTGAGACTAACCGTCCACTCGATTTTCTCAGTTTTTGGCAAATCCAAGACTTTGATATCTACTTCATGACCATTATTAAATCGAAGAATTTTGCCATCTTGATACCAAACGCCACCCTTAATAACCCATTCTTCTTCCAACTCGAAGGACTTTCCCGAATGAGGGAAAGCTAGTAAAGCTAAACCTGCTAGAGACAAACCAAATAATGTGATTTTTTTTGATACTTTCATTTTCTTAACTCCTTATTTTTGGAATAAAACAAATTGACTGTTTTTTGGATAAACTGATACATGTTGCTCTTCGTGAATTTGTGATGCAGCTTCAAGGACTAGAGGATAAGAGTATTGATACAGTTCCTCTAAAGTAATTTTTCCGTTAGTATTGGTGTCTGCCATAGGCGAAATCATTCTATTTTGAAGTGGATCCCAACCTGTACCCATTGCCCAGTATCTAGTGGCAAGACTACCTACTCCGACCGCACTATACGATTCTTCACCCATACAAGAGGCACATAGTACGAGGAATTTAGAATCAAGCATTTCGCCATTCTTGCTTGCTATATCTCCTGTTGAAAATCCTGCCAAAAATGCTTGATCATCAAATCTTTTTTCAGACTTGGAGGCAACCTTTTTGTTTGGCTTATCTACATCTATAATCGTTCCTGAATAGCAACAATCCAGCATAACAACAAACTTACCTTTGTATTGTTTCAGTATGGATGCTAATTCCCAACCTGAAAATGATGTTTTATCGCTACCAATGGCTATCGTCCCATCTTCTCCACCATGACAAGTAAGGTAAAGGTAGTTCACATCGCTTTCGCTAGAAGATTTGAAAAGCTCTTGCATTTTTGCAATAATCTCGGACTTAGTTTTATCTGGGAACCGAACAACTTTACTAAAGTTTTGGTTACTGAAAACCTTCTCCATAGCATTAACATCTTCGATAGGTACTGCTCTCGTTGATGTTTCACCAAGAACTAAAGCACGGCGATTAATCGTTTGTCTTGCTCCACTAGTGGCAAAGAAATAGGTATCATCTCCGATATTGTGCCAACCTGTCTGCATAGCACCGCTATCAGCTAAATAATATTGTTGTCCTTCGATAGTCTGTAGGCCAGTTTGCATGACACCGCTAGTATTTAAATAGTACCAACTACCAGAAATCAAACACCAGCCTGTTTTCATAGCACCACTATCATCTAGATAATACCAATTTCCATGCTCATTAAACCAACCTGTTTTCATCCAACCTTCACTATCAAAATAGTACCAGGTTTCATTGATCTTTTCCCACCCGTTTTTAGTGTAAGAACCGTCAGAATGTTTATACCACCAACGGCCATTCGATTGAATCCAACTGCCGTCAGAGTGACTATAAGCCTTGGGAGAAATAGATTCTTGAGCAGAAACTGGACTATTTACTGATAGTGATGTCACTAGGCTCAGTAAAGCAACTGATGACAATAAAATTTTTTTCATAATCATATTGTCCTTTCTGTTTTATTTTTGTATAATCATAATCATATCACAAATAAAAAAACAGGTTTTATTTTTTGCAGAAATGGAAGAGGAATAGTATGGAAAATTTTGGAGCAGTTTTAAAGGATATTCGTATTTCAAAAAATTTTCGTCTTAAAGATTTGGCTTGTGATAAGATTAGTGAGTCAACTATTTCTCGTTTCGAAAATGGGATTACAAAATTATCTATTGATCATTTTTACATG
>DXLD01000234.1:0-1791 GCA_019414935.1 Streptococcus sp. | reverse complement strand
CAGCTCAGCCTGGTCGCATGATGACTGTGGATGGTCGCGATATGGGTGAGCATGCTGGCCTGATGTACTATACAATCGGTCAGCGTGGCGGACTCGGTATCGGTGGGCAATACGGCGGTGACAATGCCCCTTGGTTCGTTGTCGGAAAAGACCTGAGCAAAAATATCCTCTATGTCGGCCAAGGTTTCTACCATGACTCGCTCATGTCAACAAGCCTAGAGGCCAGTCAGGTCCACTTTACTCGTGACATGCCAGAGGAATTCACGCTAGAATGCACGGCGAAATTCCGCTACCGTCAGCCTGATTCTAAGGTGACAGTATATGTCAAAGGAGACAAGGCAGAGGTCATCTTTGCGGAACCACAGCGCGCGATCACACCGGGACAGGCAGTTGTATTTTACGACGGCGAAGAGTGTCTAGGTGGCGGTTTGATTGACAATGCTTATCGAGATGGACAAGTTTGTCAGTACATTTAGATTGACAAATTTTCTCAATTTGCTACAATAATAAAAGCAATAGAAATGATGGTCAAAGCTCATGGATGTTGCAGGCTTTTTTGTCCTGCACTTCTTTGGAGTTTTGACTGTTTTTGTGTCGTTTAAGGGAAAGGACAAAAATGACTCAACAAGACTTTCGGACCAAAGTAGGAAATACGGTTTTTGGTGTTCGGGCGACAGCTTTGATTCTTCAAAATCGCAAGCTTCTAGTCACCAAAGATAAGGGCAAGTATTACACTATTGGCGGTGCGATTCAAGTCAATGAAAGCACGGAAGACGCGGTAGTCCGTGAAGTGAGGGAAGAACTGGGTGTCAGAGCTCAAGCTGGGCAGCTAGCTTTTGTGGTTGAAAATCGTTTTGAACAGGACGGTGTTTCCTATCACAATATCGAGTTTCATTATCTGGTGGACTTGCTTGAAGATGCTCCATTGACCATGCAGGAAGATGAGAAAAGGCAGCCCTGTGAATGGATTGACATAGACAAGCTTGAGGGTATCAATCTAGTTCCAGCCTTTTTAAAAATAGCCCTGCCAGATTGGGACGGCCAACTAAGACACATTCATCTTGAGGAATAGGAGAGAAATATGACTTATCATTTTACTGAAGAATACGATATTATTGTAATTGGCGCGGGACACGCTGGGGTTGAGGCTTCTTTGGCTGCCAGCCGTATGGGCTGCAAGGTCTTGCTTGCGACCATCAATATTGAAATGCTGGCTTTCATGCCTTGTAACCCTTCCATCGGTGGTTCTGCCAAGGGGATTGTCGTGCGTGAAGTTGATGCCCTAGGTGGCGAGATGGCCAAAACCATTGACAAGACTTACATCCAGATGAAGATGCTCAACACAGGGAAGGGGCCAGCTGTCCGTGCCCTTCGTGCGCAAGCTGACAAAGAGCTTTACTCTAAGGAAATGCGCAAGACAGTTGAAAATCAAGAAAATCTGACCCTTCGTCAAACCATGATTGATGAGATTTTGGTGGAAGATGGCAAGGTTGTCGGTGTACGTACAGCTACCCATCAAGAGTATGCTGCTAAGGCTGTTATCGTGACCACAGGAACCGCACTCCGTGGGGAAATCATCATCGGAGACCTCAAGTACTCGTCAGGTCCTAACCACAGTCTAGCTTCGATTAACCTAGCTGACAATCTCAAGGAATTGGGACTTGAAATTGGTCGTTTCAAGACGGGTACACCTCCACGTGTCAAGGCTTCTTCTATCAATTACGACGTGACAGAGATTCAGCCAGGGGACGAAGCGCCTAATCACTTCTCATATACTTCACGTGATGAGGA